>NZ_JBHIQG010000532.1:0-1172 GCF_042196425.1 Bartonella sp. AD328YNZD
AAATGTTTTTTAAGCCGCGCTTTACGTGCTTGCCAAGCAACACCCCCTAATTTATCTAAAGTTACCTCTGTTCCTTCTGAGCCATAACGTGAGAGAAGCTCAATATTTTCAACAGGTAAAAAGAGGAGATCTCCTCCAGCATATTTAATTTCAAGGCAATCTCGTAAAATTCCAGTGGTTGTGATGGTTTTAAGACCAACAAATTGGCCAATACCATGGTCGATATGCACAACAATATCACCAGAATTTAAAGCAGAAATTTCAGAAATAAAATTTGTATTATTCTTACGCCGCTTTGGTGATCTGATGAAGCGATCACCTAGGATATCCTGCTCTGCTATAATAGCTAAATCTTCAGCCTCAAAACCATGTTCTATCATGATAACAGCTGCTAATATATGATCTCGTGGTGTTGCTTTGACAGTTTGCAAGGATTTTACAACATCTATTTTTTTCAATCCATGCTCATCAAGAACTTGTATCAAACGATTGAGAGACCCTTCACTCCAACACGCTAAAAGTACTTTTTTGCCAGCAGTGCGTAAAGAGGCGATATGATCAATAACATTTGAAAAAACATTTTTTTCTTGCGCATTACGCTCTTTTACAAAATCATATCCCTGTTTAACATTGGTGTGAATAACTGTTTGTTCCAAACTTTGTGGAATATTAAAAGGTGAAAAATCAATACGCTGTGAAGATTGTTGCACACATTCCAAAACACGCTCTGGCGTTAAATAAAGAAGACTAGGGTCTATTGGATGATAAGAAGTAGAAATTTCTTTATCATTTTCGCGCTCTTTACGCGCATTATAATAGTCTTCAATAAGGCGATAGCGCTCAATGAAAACTTCTTCTATAAGATGCTCAAAAACAAGCGGTAGGTTGCCACAATGGTCAAAAAAAGTGTCAAGGTTTTCATAAAAAAAAGGAAGCCAATGTTCCATACCGGCAAAACGCCGTCCTTGAGCAATTGCTTCATAAAGCATGTTATTTTTTTGTGATACACCAAATGTACGGGTATAATTTCTTTTAAATCGGCTGATTCGTTCTGGTGTAAGAACAACCTCACTCATTGCCTGTAATAAAAGTTCAGTTTTTTGACGTGTTGTCCTTTGACTTTCTGGATCAAATACGCGGATACTTTCCAGGGTATCTCCAAAAAAATCAAG
>NZ_JBHIQG010000533.1:0-1159 GCF_042196425.1 Bartonella sp. AD328YNZD
AAACTATAAATTAATCGTTTACGTTCACATTAATTTTTATAAATTATGCTCTTTTCTTTATACCATTTACCGGAGCATACCTCTATTGTAACAAACCAGCACTATCATATTATCTGCTGACTCCTAATGTTACAAAAACCTATATATTGGAATAGTTTATAAGAAGAATTTTTACTTTTTTCTTCAATAGCTTTCTCCACACACTAGCCTCGTTTGACGAAACAGCTTTGATTATATTGGAATAAAAGTTCCGTAGTACTACAAAATGCAACTACAATAGCTGTTATCTCGTGAATACAAAGAAAAACTATCGTTCAAAAAATTCTCTAGGATTATAAATTTATCTATTATTACAACACTTCAATTGAAAAATATTAATGCTTAATCAGACGGCCCTAAAAACCCATATGAAGCTAAAAAAAGAATTTAGCTTACTCATTATTGTAAGGAAGACGTATTTTCATTTATTTAAAATTGAGTATTTCTAACAAATAATGCAATCACTCTCTAAGCTTTATGAAAAACTCTAACTTGATTTTCTATTACACATAAATCACTTATTGTGACTTTATATTCATAAAATTCCTACTCTTTTGAAGAAATCACCTCTATAGCATATTACATAAAACTTTTTACTTATCTTATCCTATAATTCACATTAAAAAATATAACACAACGAGTTATGAAAAATGACCCTTGTTAAAATCACTCGATGTTTCTAAGGACGCAAAGAATTAAGTGCTGCATTTAATCCTTTAAATGGTACAGTAAAAGAAAATACCTTTCCCTCTTTAAGCTTATAAGAAATACGTACTTTATTGTTCTGCTCTATTTGTTTAGCAAAAACTGGCCCTACAGGTGATTGTGCCAAACAAACCGTTTCATTACATCGCGTATAATGAATAAGAATAGGTTTTTTATAACCTTTCACAAACATTTGAATCGGAACATTTATATCAGAATTTGGCAATGTTCGAAAAAGCATCACTGCTTGACCATTTGTCGTAGAAACAAGAGACCAACTAAAAATAGTATTTCCTTCCTGATCATGAACAGTCTGTGTTACATTACATATACCTTGCTTGAGCTTTTGTTTTTCATCACAAATCAAAGTCCAGTCATAAAACTGCATAATAATTCGGCGTGTTTCACCAGGTTC
>NZ_JBHIQG010000534.1:0-1158 GCF_042196425.1 Bartonella sp. AD328YNZD
AGACTCCCATTTCACAATAATATCAGATAAAGTTGTTTCAAATTTTTTATCATTCTTCATAGTCATACTCCATGTAGTCACACTATATAACGCTAAAGCGTTTAAAATATATCTCATACCTTAGAAAAAAATATTTGCAATAGGCAGTATGGAAGCAATTGTGTACAAACTTATTTTACAAAATCAGATGAAGTTCTATTAGTCATGTACCATGGTGAAACAGAAAGCATCACACGATCCAGACCTTCTTATGAAAATTGGTATAATCTATCAAAAACGCGAATAATGTTACGCAGATCTTGCGATTCGGACCAATAAAAACTAATGTGAAAATATCCCTGAAGACACTCCTGAACTCTATATAAGAGAACACGAAAGAGCTTTTTTGAAAAAAATACATCACAATTTATTCTACATAGCACTATCTATGTTTTTTTAACAATATTGCAAAGCAAGAATATAACAATGTTATAGGAATAAATTCTTATAAACAGAGCCTCACTACCTAAAACTCTGTAACACGTTTACAGGTAACCTCCCCTCTAAACGCACCTTGTAAATACTAATATAAGTCTCTATCATAAGCAAAAATGATACTATTAAAAAATAAAACGAATCACCACGCACAATCTTTTTACGTAAATTTGATACAGATTTACAACAAGAGAGAAATTCCCTTATGCAAATGAAGAATTATATTTTCAAAGTATGACTTTGAAGAAGAAGTATACTTTTCCCAAAAAACACTCTCCCTGCCAATAATTTTTCATAAGAGAAGAAACTCATAACAAAGATCAAACTCTCCTCACAATCAATACAAGGAAGATTTTAGCAATACAAAAAAGAGCTAGGTTTATCAAAATACGATCAATCCCCGATGAGAATAAAATCAAAAAAGACCTTTGGTTCTTCAATAACAATTCGAATTACATGCTATACTTTGAGCATTAAACAGAAAATACACAAAGTCCAAAATGGTATTTTAATGAATTTTCCAATATCATAGAAAACATTTCTTACAGAATAATAAAATGCTTATTACAATAGAATCTGGATGATGCAAAGCAATAGAAACAATCACTCAATTGATTTTTCAAAGAATAATTAATAAAATTCTTTCAGAGAATACGCCACCGTCACTATGAACAATATTTCTCA
>NZ_JBHIQG010000535.1:0-1157 GCF_042196425.1 Bartonella sp. AD328YNZD
GCTTGATGATTTTAGAGCCAAGATCAATGAAGATCTCACAAGCTATGGTCGCTTAGCCAGCCCAAATGAATGGCAAAATTATAATAAATTTACCAGCAAAGTCACTATGAGTGGTGGCTTAGAACTGTTGGGTAATTCGTCGTTTAACCTTATCCATAATGGTGAAGTGGTTACCAATTTAAACACAAACGGAAGCACCTTGAAAGGACCTTTAAAAGTTGATGGAGATCTTGTTTATACGAAAGCGCAAGTGGATGAAGCCATCTTGGCAGGAATAAAGAGGCTAAAAAAAGATTTGACCGATAAAATCACGAATTGGCCGGCACTTGCTGATGCTGAATTGCTCTATACGCAAGATGGAAAAATTCAATGGCCCGATTGGGTCACGGATAACACAAAAGTCGAAATCCAAGCTTGGGGTGGAGGTGGCAGTGGTGGTGGCGCTTATTCGTCAGGATTAGGAGGAGGTGGTGGTGGTGCCGGTTGTTCAGTCTGGTATGGCTACAAAGCCAGTCTAAATGGACATGAGAATATCACAATTGGTAAAGGAGGAGCTTCTGTTTCAGAGCAGTGTGTAAACGGTAAGTCTGGAGGAACAACGATCATTGGCAATAATTTTATCACCGCCACAGGAGGAAACTATGGTAGTGCTGGTTACTATAGTTCACGAAACGGTTATGTTACTGGCTACTATTCAGGACGTGGTGGTATTGGAGGGGTTGGGGGAAATTTTGGCTTGGCAACAGATGAACATCCAGGATTTTCCAAAGGTGGAAATGGTTATGCTGGGACAAACGGAATTACGAGCGAGACTAGCGGTAATGGCGGTGATGCTGGAGGTGATACATCAAGAGGTGGCTCTGGTGGAGTCGGCAAAGGTTCCTATAGTTCAGGAAAAGCAGGGCGTGGTTTTGGTGGTGGCGGTGCTGGTGCTCATGGACATGAGACTCCAAGTGGTGCTGGAGCGGATGGCGCTGTCCTCATAAGATTATGGAAAGATTAATTACATAATCAAAGAGAGCACAATTCAAATGGTGCTTATTGTATAAGCGAGCTTATATGATTTTCTTTCTTTAAAGCCCCCTTTGAAGATCTTTCAAAGCCCTTTAAAGAGCTTTTTGACTGACAGTGTCAGACTTATGGAGCATGGTGATGGT
>NZ_JBHIQG010000536.1:0-1152 GCF_042196425.1 Bartonella sp. AD328YNZD
ATGCACGACCAGCTTCTCTTTGGGTTGATTTTGCGAAAAAGGCTCAAAGCTCTATCAGAGTTCGCCATGGTCAATATACCGTTGAAATGAAAAATTTAGTTGGTTTATTGCAATTAGGAGCAAAAAACGGTGATGTTCTGATTTTTTCTACAGATGCTGCAGAAGGAGCACAACTTCTCAATGATGCCATTGCTATTGCAAAAAAAGTGAGTATTAGCGAAAAATGTCTGATGAGAGCAATGGAATCTCAAACAAAGGCTTTTCATGGTTGGTATCCACGCTCTATGCAAAAAGGCATTTCTGGTGTTGGAGCGAGTTCAGGATTAGCATTTGGTAAGATTTTTGTTTTAAAGCAAAATGATATTTCCATAATAGATCAGCCAATTGATTTTGCAGCTGGTGCAGCATGTCTTGAAAATGCTCTTACAAAAACAAAACATAAAATGGCATCTGTGATTTCTGATATTACAGTGCGTATGGGAGCAGATTCTGCTGCGATTTTTTCTGCGCAAATGGTTTTGCTTGAAGATGAAAATTTAATAGCTCAAGCTTGTCGTTTTATAGCGGAAGGTCATGGTGTCGCTTGGTCTTGGGATAGAGCGGTTCATCAATTTTCAGATATGTTTTTTAAGGTAGATAATCCTTTGTTAGCAGCACGTGCTGTTAATTTAGTTGATGTTGGTCGACGTGTTTTAGGTGAAATCAATCCATCCTATAGATCGTTCTTTTTAAATGATATTCCACATGGTGTAATTCTGGTTACAAATGACCTTTCTCCTTCTGATGTAGCACAACTTGATTGTACAAGGGTAAAAGGATTAGCAACAGCATGGGGAGGTCCGTTATCTCATACAGCTATTTTGGCGCGTACTCTTGGTATTCCAATGGTTGTTGCTGCAGGTGATGATATTTTAGCAATTCAGTCTGATATTCAGGCTATTATTGATGGCGATAACGGGTTTATTTACCTTGATCCTACGCTTGAAGACGTTGAAGATGCTCAAAGGCATATTGATACTGTTGCGCAAAAACGTGTCAGTGAAATAAGTGCGTGTAGATTACCAGCGCAAACGACAGATGGTCAAAGAATTCGTATCATGGCTAATGTCAACTACGCAAATCAGGTTCCTGTTGCGCTTGATTTGGGGGCTG
>NZ_JBHIQG010000537.1:0-1152 GCF_042196425.1 Bartonella sp. AD328YNZD
ATGCACGACCAGCTTCTCTTTGGGTTGATTTTGCGAAAAAGGCTCAAAGCTCTATCAGAGTTCGCCATGGTCAATATGCCGTTGAAATGAAAAATTTAGTTGGTTTATTGCAATTAGGAGTAAAAAACGGCGATGTTCTTATTTTTTCTACAGATGCTGCAGAAGGAGCACAACTTCTTAAGGATGCGATTTCTATTGTAAAAAAGGTAAGTATTAGTGAAAAATGCGTGATGAGAGAAATGGAATCACAAACAAAGACTTTTCATGGTTGGCATCCACGCTCCATGCACAAAGGTATTTCTGGTGTTGGAGCAAGCTCAGGGTTAGCGTTTGGTAAAATTTTTGTTTTAAGGCAAAATGATATTTCCATAATAGATCAGCCAATTGATTTTGCAGCTGGTGCGGCATGTCTTGACAATGCTCTTACAAAAACAAAACATAAAATGGCATCAGTGATTTCTGATATTACAGTGCGTATGGGAGCGGATTCTGCTGCAATTTTTTCTGCGCAAATGGTTTTGCTTGAAGATGAAAATTTAATAGCTCAAGCTTATCGTTTTATAGCAGAAGGTCATGGTGTTGCTTGGTCTTGGGATAGAGCGGTTCGGCAGTTTTCAGATATGTTTTCTAAGGTAGATAATCCTTTGTTAGCAGCACGAGCTGTTAATTTAGTTGATGTTGGTCGTCGTGTTTTAGGTGAAATCAATCCATCCTATAGATCATTCTTTTTAAATGATATACCACGTGGTGTCATTCTGGTTACAAATGACCTGTCTCCTTCTGATGTAGCACAACTTGATTGTACAAAGGTAAAAGGATTAGCAACAGCATGGGGAGGTCCATTATCTCATACCGCTATTTTGGCGCGTACTCTTGATATTCCAATGGTTGTTGCGGCAGGTGCCGATATTTTAGCGGTTCAGTCTGGTATTCAGGCTATTATTGATGGCGATAACGGGTTCATTTATCTTGATCCTACGTTTGAAGATGTTGAAGATGCTCAAAGGAAAATTGATACTGTTGCGCAAGAACGTATCAGTGAGATAAATGCGTGTAGATTACCAGCGCAAACGAAAGATGGTCAAAGAATTCGTATCATGGCTAATGTCAACTACGCAAATCAGGTTCCTGTTGCGCTTGATTTGGGGGCTG
>NZ_JBHIQG010000538.1:0-1146 GCF_042196425.1 Bartonella sp. AD328YNZD
CGTTTCATATGTGGACACCTGATGTTTATGAAGGAGCGCCCACACCGATTACAGCATTTTTTGCTGGTGCCCCTAAAGTCGCTGCAATGGCTTTAATCATCCGTATTATTGTGGTGACCTTTATTCCCCTAGGACGTGTTGATAACGTGATGCCTGCATGGCAACAAATTTTGGTGTTCATGGCAATTGCATCAATGATACTGGGTGCTTTTGCTGCAATCGGTCAGAATAATATTAAGCGCTTAATGGCTTATTCGTCGATCAGTCATATGGGTTATGCACTTGTTGGTTTATCTGCTGGAGATATGCTTGGGATAAAAAGCGTTATCCTTTATATGACTATTTATCTTGGAATGACGCTTGGTTCATTTGCCTTTATTCTTGGAATGCGCTCTCAGAATGGAAATGTTGAAAATATTTATGATCTTTCAGGGTTAGCAAAGACGAATCCGTTTATGGCTGTTGTGATGACAATACAGCTTTTTTCTTTAGCAAGCATACCTCCTATGGCTGGTTTTTTTGGAAAGTGGTATACATTTTCTGCTGCTGTCCACGCTGGACTTACGCCACTTGCTGTCGTTGGGATGATAGCGTCTGTAGTTGGGGCTTTTTACTATTTGCGAGTCATTAAAATTATGTGGTTTGATGATGCAAAAGCGCATTTTGTTGCTTTATCGAAAGAGCTTCAATTTTGTCTTGGTCTTTCTGTATTCTTTATTTTACTTTACGCGCTTTTTGGAGTTTGGTTCGCTGAGCTAGCAGAAAAAGCAGCAACAGCATTGTTTTAACGAATATGGTTTATACTTTATCAGATTTTGCACAAAAACAGGGATACACTGTTGAAGCGTACGATAGTATTGATTCAACAAATCTCATTGCGCAACGAAAAGCGCAAACTGGTCATCAAGGTAATCTTTGGATTGTTGCACAAGAACAATTACAGGGAAGAGCGAGAAGAGGGAGAACTTGGTCTAGTCCTAAAGGGAACCTTTATTCTAGTCTTTTGTTAATTGAGGATATTGTGCATCAAACTGCTGCTCAACTTGGTTTTGTTGCTGGAGTAAGTGTAGCAGAGGCAATAAAACAATTTATAAAAGATGAAAAGCAAACAAACAATATTGTGAGCTTAAAATGGCCAAACGATAT
>NZ_JBHIQG010000539.1:0-1146 GCF_042196425.1 Bartonella sp. AD328YNZD
CGTTTCATATGTGGACACCTGATGTTTATGAAGGAGCGCCCACACCGATTACAGCATTTTTTGCTGGTGCCCCTAAAATTGCCGCGATGGCACTCATTATTCGTCTTATGGTTATGACTTTTATTCCACTAAGTCATTCTGATAGCTCTATGCCTGCATGGCAACAAATTTTGGTGTTCATGGCTCTTACATCAATGATACTTGGTGCATTTGCTGCAATTGGTCAGAGCAATATTAAACGTTTGATGGCTTATTCATCCATTGGTCACATGGGGTATGCGCTAGTTGGTTTATCTGCTGGAGATATGCTTGGGATAAAAAGCGTTATTCTTTATATGACTATTTATCTTGGAATGACGATTGGTTCATTTGCCTTTATTCTTGGAATGCGCTCGAATAATGGAAATGTTGAAAATATTTATGATCTTTCAGGTCTCATAAAGACAAATCCGTTTATGGCTGTTGTAATGACAATACAACTGTTCTCGCTAGCAAGCATACCGCCTATGGCCGGTTTTTTGGGGAAATGGTACACATTTTCTGCTGCTGTCCATGCTGGACTTACGCCACTCGCTGTCGTTGGGATGATAGCGTCTGTTGTTGGGGCCTTTTACTATTTGCGAGTCATTAAAATTATGTGGTTTGATGATGCAAAAACGCATTTTGTTGCTTTATCGAATGAGCTTCAATTTTTTCTTGGTCTTTCTGCTTTCTTTATTTTGTTTTACATGCTTTTTGGAATTTGGTTCACTGAGTTAGCAGAAAAAGCAGCAGCAGCATTGTTTTAACGAATATGGTTTATATTTTATCAGATTTTGCACAAAAACAGGGATACACTGTTGAATTGCACAGTACTGTCGATTCAACAAATCTCATTGCACAACGAAAAGCACAAGCTGGTCATCAAGGTTATCTTTGGATTGTTGCACAAGAACAATTACAGGGAAGAGCGAGAAGAGGGAGGACTTGGTCTAGTCCTAAAGGGAACCTTTATTCTAGTCTTTTGTTAATTGATGATATTGTGCATCAAACTGCTGCTCAACTTGGTTTTGTTGCTGGAGTAAGTGTGGCAGAGGCAATAAAACAATTTATAAAAGATGAAAAGCAAACAAACAATATTGTGAGCTTAAAATGGCCAAACGATAT
>NZ_JBHIQG010000540.1:0-1145 GCF_042196425.1 Bartonella sp. AD328YNZD
TAAAGCAACCAAATGATAGAAACCGCGTACCCATTAATAAAACAATCCCTGCCGAAATCAAGCGAGGAGACAGATGAGAAAGATCTTTATTATAACAGGAATGATTATAGCTTTTGGATTGCCAAATTTAGCATATAGTTTTGTTACTTCCATACCTAATCCTGAAGTAATTCATGATAGTTATACATCTGCATCAAAAAAAACTGCAAAACCACCTGCTGAAAAACCACCTGCTGAAAAACCACTATCTACTTCAGCAAAAGAGTATCTGAAAATTATTGAATTATTAAAAGAACAGGTTGAAGCGCAAAAAAAGCGAATATCAAAAGATGCAGACATCTATCATTCTGTGATGGGTAATAGAGTAATTAACAGACTAATGTCCCCAAATAACATGGACTATTTTTTTCAAAATCCGGAGCTTATCTATCCAGTTCCAAAACTGCGCTACAACAACAAGGATACAATGTCTCAGAAACTTATGAATATTATTGCCGGCGTTATTATGAAAGAAAAAAGACCTCATATGTTGCCAAACGACCAAATACGTACAATGGTTAACGAGCGTCTCAAATATAGCGGTATCGTTTCTAAAGCCGTAAGCTTGCGAGCTTTTCAGGATGCAAAGAAACGTTTTATACAAATTACAAATTTCTTAAATGATATAGATAAAACAAGGAGTTTGTCAGAGGTCGCAGAATTGCAAGTATACATAAAGATCATGTTAGCCTTACTCCACAATGAATCTTTAAAGCTACAAATGATCAGGAATTTAAGCAATAATGAAGAATTTCTTATCGACATACAAAAACGCAAAATCTATGGAAATATAGTTAATTCATTACACAGACAGATGCCTCGCATACGGTTTTACCAAAATTCTTTATAACATTTGTTTTCTCTATTTTATGAAAATAATCCTATTGTACATGTCTCAACAATCTGGAAAAACGCACAAAAGTTTCATCAAATCCAAAATAATCTCGGTGGGAGCGCTTGGACAAATTGTGTCAATACCAATGAAGCACATAGCATGTATCTGTATTTTAAAATGATAAAAAATTGAAAATTCATTAAAGAGGAATGCCATGAACTTCACGCTGTTCACGCAACTTTTCACTGAAATTGACAAAATAACAAAAACT
>NZ_JBHIQG010000541.1:0-1143 GCF_042196425.1 Bartonella sp. AD328YNZD
GAAAAACTGTATGAAACGTGAAAAAGCATAAAAAAACGGGCCCAGAAGACCCGTTTCTTTATTATTTCTATGGAAAAGAGCTTAGAAATCCATTCCGCCCATTTCACCCATTCCGCCAGCAGGCATCGGAGGCATTGGTGTATCTTTCTTTGGAACTTCAGCAACCATTGCTTCTGTTGTGATCAGAAGGCTCGCAATTGAAGCCGCATTCTGAAGAGCAGAACGCACAACTTTCACAGGATCAACAATTCTTGAAAGCAATCAAATCACCGAATTCACCAGTTGAAAAACGTAAAGTTGCTAAACGTGAAAAAGCATAAAAAAAAACGGGCCCAGAAGACCCGTTTCTTTATTATTTCTATGGAAAAAAGCTTAGAAATCCATTCCGCCCATTCCACCCATTCCGCCAGCAGGCATCGGAGGCATTGGTGTATCTTTCTTTGGAACTTCAGCAACCATTGCTTCTGTTGTGATCAGAAGGCTCGCAATTGAAGCCGCATTCTGAAGAGCAGAACGCACAACTTTCACAGGATCAACAATTCTTGAAAGCAATCAAATCACCGAATTCACCAGTTGAAAAACGTAAAGTTGCTAAACGTGAAAAAGCATAAAAAAAAACGGGCCCAGAAGACCCGTTTCTTTATTATTTCTATGGAAAAAAGCTTAGAAATCCATTCCGCCCATTCCACCCATTCCGCCAGCAGGCATCGGAGGCATTGGTGTATCTTTCTTTGGAACTTCAGCAACCATTGCTTCTGTTGTGATCAGAAGGCTCGCAATTGAAGCCGCATTCTGAAGAGCAGAACGCACAACTTTCACAGGATCAACAATTCCCAAAGCAATCAAATCACCGAATTCACCAGTTGCGGTATTGTAACCATAAGTGTCAGCATTATTTTCCAGCACTTTGCCCACAATAATAGCGGCTTCTTCACCAGCATTGCTTGCAATCTGGCGCGCTGGTGCTTGTAGAGCACGACGAACGATACTAATACCAGCTTCTTGGTCAGGATTACTTCCCTTAACGGTCAACGCATTTGCTGCACGCAACAATGCGGTACCACCTCCAGCAACAATACCTTCTTCAACAGCAGCACGTGTTGCATTCAAAGCATCATCAACACGGTCTTTCTTTTCTTTCAC
>NZ_JBHIQG010000542.1:0-1143 GCF_042196425.1 Bartonella sp. AD328YNZD
CAAGTTTCTCGTATACGTGTTTATCTTTATGGTTCTTTAGCTTTCACAGGTATTGGTCATGCGACAGATAGAGCTATCATATTAGGACTTTTAGGAGAAAAAGCGTCTACTGTTGATCCTGATAGCATGGGATTCCTGTTAGAAAAAGTTATACGTGAAAAAAAAGTGCAACCAGAAGGCCATCCCGTTTATCAGTTTGATTTGCAACGTGATCTTATTTTTGAACGAAAGGAAATTCTCCCTGGTCATACGAATGGACTAGCATTTGAAGGGCTTGATACTGATGGGAATGTTCTTTTGCGGCAGATTTATTATTCTATTGGTGGTGGCTTTGTTGTAACTGAGGATGAATTAAGACACATGAATGGTAATATAGAATCAGAAGTGTCTGAGGTGCCATATCCATTTGATTCTGCTCGTACAATGTTATCAATGGCAGAAAAATCAGGATTTTCAATTGCTGAAATGAAACGCTTAAATGAAGAAATAAAAATAGAGCGTTCTTCTCTTGATGCTGGGCTTGATGAAATTTTTTCAGCGATGACAAATTGCATTAATAGAGGTCTTTCACAAGAAGGTGAGTTGCCTGGTGGATTACGTATTCCAAGGCGTGCTAAAAAACTGCATGATACACTTTTGGAAAATCAAAAGAAAAATTGCAATTATCCACTTTTTGCAAATGATTGGCTTTCGGTATATGCTATAGCAGTCAATGAAGAAAATGCAGCAGGTGGTCGTATTGTTACAGCACCAACAAATGGGGCTGCTGGTGTTGTCCCAGCCGTTTTGCGTTACTATCTTCAGTTTAATGATGGTTCAGATCGAAAGGGAATACATAATTTTCTATTAACGGCAGCAGCTATTGGCGGTGTTATCAAACATAATGCCTCTATTTCTGGTGCAGAAGTTGGGTGTCAAGGTGAAGTTGGAACGGCATCTTCAATGGCTGCAGCAGGGTTAACCGCGGCGTTAGGTGGAACACCAGCTCAAATTGAAAATGCAGCGGAAATTGCGCTTGAACATCATTTAGGAATGACGTGTGATCCTGTTGCAGGTCTTGTACAAGTTCCTTGTATTGAGCGTAATGCAATGGGGGCTGTTAAGGCGGTAACGGCTTCTTCTCTTGCATTACATGGTAATGGA
>NZ_JBHIQG010000543.1:0-1142 GCF_042196425.1 Bartonella sp. AD328YNZD
GCTAGACCAATAGCAGCAGCTTGTCTTGCTTCTTTCCGAACATCCTGAATAGCATAATTCAATGTCTCAAACTTCATATCCGTATAGGATTTCGACTCGTTAACACCATCATTGACAAGACTACTAACTTTCTCATCCGTATACTTATTGGCATCTTCAAGAACTATCTTCATCTGCTCTTCAGTATAATCATGTAACTGACCACCATTAACAGCTTGCTGAGAACCTGTTTCAATCTTCCCTGCCGCTACATTGTCTATCATAACAGGTTCGCTGTCATTACCTCCTACTAACGTAATGCTATTGGTCTTTTTACCATCACTATCTTTATCATAGTTAACAACGCCATCTGTTACCGCTACTTCAATATTTTTCACATGTTGATCTATCGTATCTACTTTGTCTTCAACATCTTTTACTCTCTCATTCGTGCTCCAAAGCTGACCACCATTAACAACTTCTTGCGAGCCTTCTTCTATCTTACCATCCAATACATGCGTAATCTTACTCGACTTACCATCATGCTTCGCATCATACGCGCCTTCTTCTTCATTCCAATTCAAACCATTGCTCGCCACATTCTTCTCAACATCATGAATACGGTCGTTGATACTCGTCATACCATCACTAACACCATCAAAGGCTCCTGCTACATCATGATAGATCTTCTTTGCTGACGAACTACCATCAGAATTGAATTGCGCAACCTTGAATTCCGGAGCCCTCCATTCGCCACCTTCATAGCTAGCTCCTCCGCCTAAATACATCGCTAGCGTCTGATGCAAGGAATAAAGCTGAGAACCATTCACGGCTTCCGTCGAACCTTCAGAAAGTGTGCCCGCTTTCACGCCAGAGAGACTACGTGTATCACCATTCATGTTTGCAATTGTGATTGCACTACCCTCTTTTTCTCCACCTATCTTGATTACCTTCGTAGCATCATCCTGCTTAACAAGACTATCTCCTACAACTTTATTAATCTCATTCTGAAGCTCTTTATGAATATTCGTGAATGAATCACCAACACCAGCAAAGGCTGACGCAACATCATCATAGCTATGCTCTTCAACGGCACTGCCATCTTCTTTGACGATCTTAACTTTGAAGCTTGGAGCACTCCATTGACCTTCCTTATATTCAGC
>NZ_JBHIQG010000544.1:0-1141 GCF_042196425.1 Bartonella sp. AD328YNZD
GAAAGTTTTGCATCCCTAACAGACGGTGGTGGAACCGAAAGATAATCTACAAGTGGAAGAACAAAGCCACCATTTGAAGAAGCTGTTAAAGACTTTCGATTTTTAACAGGAGAAACATAAGCTTTATTTTTATTTTCCTCACGCTTTACTTTTTCACCTAAAAAAGTTGGCTCAATCCGATCAAATGGCTTTCCTTGCCCTTTACTCTGAAAACGCCTTTTGAAACAGAATAAACGAAAAAAACGCGCTTGTAAAAAATAAAAAAGATGCAAAAGAGCGCCACAAGTTGTCGCAAAAAAACCATGATTTTCACGATCCTCCTCTGCGGCATATTCCGTATCTTCTTCCAACTCAAAGACTGGATTAATGATTTCGTCTTTTGGAATGTTTTTTTCTTTTCTTTTCTTTGTTCGACGCCGCCATATTACATTACCAGCAAAAGCAGCGGTGAAAAAACCTAAAAGAATAAAAACAACACTGAAAAACACCGTGTAAGGAGGAGAAAGAAAAAGAGGAAAGACTGAAGAAGCAACACTTAAAACTTTATCTCCTAAAACCCCTCCCAATCCCATTGGCAATGGCCAATAAGTAAAAGAAGCAATAGGTGACATAAGAGCAAAAGCAATTAAAAAACAAATCGTTGATAGCACCCATAAAAAAAAGCGCAAAGTCAAATTGTAGATATTCTTTTGCGCCAACAAGAGAAAAGACCAAAATAACGGTGGCAACAAAACAGAAAGACTTGCCAAGCCAAAAAACTGCATAATAAAATCTGAAAAAATTGCCCCCATCCACCCCATAAGGTTTGTAACCTCATTTGTACTTGCATGAGTTAAAGATGGGTCCGCAACATTCCACGTCGCCAAAGCAAACACACAAAAAATAATAAAGCCCAAAAGCCCGAGCCCAATAAATACTCCTATCTGACGCAAAAACATCTCAATAAGACGCGAACCTTGAGAATTTCGCACTTCTAATGAATCATACGGAGAAGAACTTCGGTGCATCTATCAATTCCAAATACAAAACTTTCATATTTTAAAGAGTTATAACTCCCTCTCTCTCTTAAAAAAGGATGAAGCTTAAACTCTGTACCAATTTGTAAACAAATAGCCTGTAAACAATCCGACTTCTTATCTAG
>NZ_JBHIQG010000545.1:0-1136 GCF_042196425.1 Bartonella sp. AD328YNZD
CATATCCACTTTCGTGTTTTTGCCCTGAAGATGATACTCCATCTCATCGTTTCTTACCCCTATTGTTACCTCCCCTTGGGCGCCAAGAGCAACATTACCCTTGGCATCTATATCGGAAGCAGCAATATGGATATCTTTTCCAGAGAGAACAGTGGTCTCTTTTCCAGAACTTAAATGAGAGCCATTGTGCAAGGCAACATGAGATGTTTCACTCCCATTCTGATTGTCCATACTGTTGCGTGTGGCATCAATCGAAACATTCTTCTCAGCTTGCAAGAGAAGTTTATCCTTTGTTTGAACATCAGAGCCTAAGATATTCAAATCTTTTCCAGATACATAAGTGGGATTGATATACTTTGAAAAATATTTCTTTAAAAAAAATGTGTGAATACACAACAACAAATGTATTCCGTTGGGGCGTTCTGTTTTGCATGAGGAGTATAATCCCATAAAAAGAATGCAATAAACAAAAACGTAAGATAATGCGTCATCTTCATTTTCATTATTTAAAAGACATTACTCTAAATGCTTTTGAAAATCGTAAAGCTAAATTAAAAGAAGATGATAAAGTTGGAAACTAGTTTTTCTCTTTGTAACTTTATATTCTTCCCCAATGAGGCTGTATTCCCGTTTCAGAACTTACTCCAACAGATGTAGTACGCTCGTTCTAATCTGGTATATAAAAGTAGACTAAAGTTCGTCACTGGTTATGATCTTTTCCTATTTCTGAGATTAATTAAATACTCTCCACTTAGGCGTAAAATGATAGCCGTGATATAAAATTTTATGTAATCAGTAGCTATAAAATCCATATATACCACCAATTCGCCCTCTATAATATAAAACTTTCTTCTTTACAGTCTTATAGCATAAAATGATACAAATAAAAAATAGAAGATTAAGAGAGATTAAAATAGAGGGCTAATAAAATAAAGGCCCCGTTAAACGAGGCCTTCGTATTTTTTTGTGCTTATAATTTTATTTTTAGGAAATTAGAATTTGTAAGCGACGCCTACACGGAAATCATTGGTTTTGTAATTGAATTCACGTGTATCGTTGGCGAATTTCTTTTTACCAAAATCGGAGTAACGGTATTCTGCACGTAAAAGAACGTTTTCTGTCATTGCAAAGTCAAC
>NZ_JBHIQG010000546.1:0-1135 GCF_042196425.1 Bartonella sp. AD328YNZD
TGTGCAAGCCGTGCACGCACAATACTATAATCCTTGCCCACAAGCGAAAGAATAAGAACAATAAAAAATATCAAAAGTGGTAGATTGATAAACCCTGTCAAACGTTCTAGCCAAAAATGCTCTGTTCCTTCATGAGCACTGCCACGCCCCCGTACTTTTCCAAGTTCCGTTCGAAAATCTTTTTTCATATCTCTTTTCACCCCCAGCTAAACAACGGTATATCCAATAATCCAAATCGCAAAAGTAACAATAAGAGAAATAAACACTGTCGCCCACGCAGTGACTGTTGCCTTTTCTTTTGCCAAAAGGCAAGGCTTCAGATCCCAAACAATGTGGCGAACACCACCAACCATGTGATGAACCCCTGCCAAAGTATAAAGAAACAAAATACACAATCCAAACCAAGAACTATAAATTTCGTAAACTGTTCTAAATGTCTCCTCGCCACACGCAATAGCAATTAACCAAACAGCAAGAAAAACCGTTCCAACATAAAGTGCCATACCCGTAATGCGGTGTGCAATAGACATGGCCATAGTAATTGTCCAACGATAAATGCTTATATGAGGGGAACGAGGGCGCTCTTTTATCCTAGTTGTCTCTATCATAAAATATCCTGACCTGGTTTATCATAAAATATCCTGACCTGGTTTTTGCAACCGCAATGAACGAAAAAGTTCGCGCAAAACGACTAAACATACTCTCTCGTTTTTACTTGTTTGGCATCTCAAGATACCGATATTACAGGTCGGTTGTCTCAAATAACGGATTAAAGGTCACGCATAAAAAAACCGATTACTCCCCGGATATGATCCGCAAAACTCGCCTTAATCTAATACACTTTTATCTTCACGTCAAAGGTCTAAAATATTTTCCAAATATAAACAGACATTTTTTCAGATTAAACTTATCCTTTTGAGTATCCACGATATATGCAATAGTCTCTTAAACTGCACCCATGATTAAGAATAAAAAGAGGGAAAATTGATAGATTAAACATTTTTATGTCTCCTCCAAGCCTTTTAAAAGGCAAAACGAATCAAGAAAGACACAAATAAGCGGCATAAAAGCCGCTTTTGCATAAAGTTTAGCCGATATAATCTTTACTCAGAAACTTGCTTTTCAACATCTGTAC
>NZ_JBHIQG010000547.1:0-1134 GCF_042196425.1 Bartonella sp. AD328YNZD
TGTTGGGCCAATAAGGCTTGCAAATAAAATTCGACGAGGGGAGTTTCTGTTGCTTGTAGCTTTCATTTCTGAGTTTATAGACATGAATAGAATGTCCCTTTCAGTATATGACAAATCAAATGACGAGTTAACTGACTATAACTATAGAAATTTCAAATCAGTGTCGAGTCAATATTATGACACTTCGTTATATATTAGAACAATGATTATGGACTGATGATTATGAATAAGTGGTCTATATATTATCCATATTGAACAAAAAAAGACACTGCTTTAAATGCTGTAGAAGATGGCAATAGGTGGCCATAAACGCAGCTCTCATTCACATTGCTGTTTCCTTTAAAGTTTAATGCCATTTTTATCTATTAAGGAATCAATCTTATTCGCAGATCAGTGTTTAGTGTCTCAAAATATTAAAAATATTTTTCATGGATGCAATTATAACACTTTTAAAGTGTATCTAAAGCAAATTAAATCTTTTAGTTGTGTGCGCATTTTAAAACACATGATGTATATTTGATCTGTCAGAGCTTAATCCATCGAATGCTTTGCTATCTTAAAAGACATGAGGTTGAGCAATTACGTTGTGTTGTTTTGGTCTATGCACTTTTTTCTAAATGGGAGAATTTAAATTTAAAATTATGGAGTGTAAATAATGCAACGCAAATTGAAATTAAGTTTTTGTGCGGTAATGGCCAGTAGTTTTTTTGTCAAGATTGCGAGTGCAGATGGAGTAGCTACACCAAGAGAAAAGTTATTAACACCAGTAAGTATAAGTGAACACCTAGAAGAGACAAGAAAGTTGTTATCGGAAGTGAGGGGACTAAAAGAAAAAAAGGTGGGATCAAAAAAGATAGAGAATAAACAGACAGTAGAAGGAAGTGATCTTTTAGAAGAGGAAAGGAAGAGATTAGAAAATCTGTCCTTTAAGGTACTCACCAATTCAATAATAAGCGATGGTGCTACTGTCTATATTACTAACCGAGACTCTGAAGGTTCTGAAATAAATAGCTTTAACTATAAAGATGCTGCCTATTCCATCAATAATACGGTTAGAGAGGGGGGAAAACTCTACATTGATGCAGCAAGTGTTAGCAGGGATACGACAATTGAGAGTGGTGGTATTGAATTCGT
>NZ_JBHIQG010000548.1:0-1130 GCF_042196425.1 Bartonella sp. AD328YNZD
AATAATTTGATTTCCAAGACCGTCCATTTTGCTAAATGGCGTTTTCATGAAACTTCTCTATTTCTAATGATTACTTAATTAAGGGATATATGACTGAAAATCTTATAAATTTCTAGTGTTTAATAAATATAAAATTGGGTATATAAATTATTTCATTTAAAATAAGTAATTTAAATCCTGTTTTTTTTCATTTGTTAATTTATCTTTGTAACTATAACAAATATTCACTTGATTTTTTATAAGCTTATTTATTGCTGTGGGAGAGAGTACAGACATGGCGTTTTCAAAAGTTTCGTTTTTCGTTGCACTATCAACTGTAATGTTTTTAGGGGGATGTTCAACAACACGGTTTGATGGTAATGACGATGGTAACGCATTAGAAGTTTTTTATCCATCTCAACAAATGACAATATTAGAAGCGTCTGATCTGTCGTCCACTTCTTCGTCGATATCTGAAGATGCAAACGCTCCGATGTATGAAAAAGGAGATTCTCAGAGCGATGGACGAATGGCTAGTCTCGAATTGCCAAGCAATGCCACTGATTTATTTCCTGCAAGTATTGCTGGGGTATGGAATCTTTCTATGGGAGGAAAAGTTTGCCGGATTGCAACTCCACAAACAAAGTTTGGACAAGGGTACCGTGCTGGTCCTTTACACTGTCCAGGAATTGCTTCCCAAGTGAGATCGTGGGCTGTTAAAGGAAAAAGATTATATTTTTATAATAACTCTGGACGTGTTATCCTCGTTTTTTATTCTTCAAATGTTGATCGTTTTGAGGGACGCACACTTGATGATCATCCCGTTATTTTAAGTCGTTAAATCATTTTTGACCGTTTATGAAAAAGTAAGTTATAGAAACAGATTCGTGAAAAAAATTTGTATTTTTCATTGAGAACGGTTTGAAAAAGGTTGTTTGGATGATTCTCGTTTCAACACGCTATAAGGAGTTGGTCTCTAAAGGAGAAGTTTGTTTTGATCCAGCTCAATTAGTTTTAACAGAGCATTTTGATCATTTATTAAAAAAAATTGAGGAACAAAATGTTTCTCGTCCTTGGTTTTTGGTATTTTTGTCTTTTTTAAAAAGAATACTTAAAAGGAAAAAACAAAATATTGCTCGTGTTGCAAAACA
>NZ_JBHIQG010000549.1:0-1130 GCF_042196425.1 Bartonella sp. AD328YNZD
AATAATTTGATTTCCAAGACCGTCCATTTTGCTAAATGGCGTTTTCATGAAACTTCTCTATTTCTAATGATTACTTATTAAGGGATATATGACTGAAAATATTATAAATTTCTAGTGTTTAATAAATATAAAATTGGGTACATAAATTATTTCTTTTAAAAATAAGTGATTTTAACCTGTTTTTTTTAATTTGTTAATTTATCTTTGTAATTATAACAAATATTCGCTTAATTTTTTTGTGAACTTATTTATTGTCGTGGGAGAGAGTACAGACATGGTGTTTTCAAAAGTTTCGTTTTTCGTTGCACTATCAACTGTAATGCTTTTAGAGGGATGTTCAACAGCGCGGTTTGGTAGTAATGACAATAGTAACGCATTAGAAGTTTTTTATCCATCTCAACAAACGACAATATTGGAAGCGTCTGATCTGTCGTCTGCTTCTTCGTCGATATCTGAAGATGCAAACACTCCGATGTATGAAAAAGGAGATTCTCAGAGTGATGGACGAATGGTTAGTCTCGAATTGCCAAGCAATGCCACTGATTTATTTCCTGCAAGTATTGCGGGGGTATGGAGTCTTTCTATGGGGGGTAAAGTTTGCCGAATTGCAACGCCACAAACAAAGTTTGGACAAGGGTACCGTGCTGGTCCTTTACACTGTCCAGGAATTGTTTCTCAAGTAAGATCGTGGGCGGTTAAAGGAAAGAAATTATATTTTTATAATAACTCTGGACGTGTTATCGTTGCTCTTTATTCTTCAAGTGTTGATCGTTTTGAGGGACGTACACTTGACGATCGTCATGTTGTTTTAAGCCGTTAGATCATTTTTGACCGTTTATGAAAAAGTAAGTTATAGAAACAGATTCGTGAAAAGAATTTGTATTTTTCATTGAGAACGGTTTGAAAAAGGTTGTTTGGATGATTCTTGTTTCAACACGCTATAAGGAGTTGGTCTCTGAAGGAGAAGTTTGTTTTGATCCAGCTCAATTAGTTGTAACAGAGCATTTTGATCATTTATTAAAAAAAATTGAGGAACAAAATGCTTCTCGTCCGTGGTTTTTGGTATTTTTGTCTTTTTTAAAAAGAATACTTAAAAGGAAAAAACAAAATATTGCTCGTGTTGCAAAACA
>NZ_JBHIQG010000550.1:0-1128 GCF_042196425.1 Bartonella sp. AD328YNZD
AGACTTACAGTAATAACCCTTTGAAACAATTCCAATGGATAAGCAGGGTTGCCAACGGTTTCAACAGCATAGCGATTAGCATCATTAACAATACCACTCTTTTTATCAGTCTTAACGCATTGACGCCCCATAATCCATTCAAGAGCAGGCTTTCCATTGACGATATACTTATAAGCTTCAAGAGGGATATCAGTCATTGTGATATTGCTGTTATAAATAACAGTCGATTTATCCTTTTCGGATTTGCCTTTCTCTTTAACTGCTTTTGCGAATTTCATTTCAGTTACATAATAAAATTTTTCGGGATTAGAGATCTCTGTCTGTTTTGGATTACCCTTTTTAAATGTGACTGGATAAGGTTCTACATCTTCATAATTCACGTGCAAATGACCCAATTCACACCCTGCTGTCACAAATTTCCAAAAATCTTCAGCAGTTTTTACACAAGGAATACGAGGCAATTCTTTAGAAAGGTTATCAGCATAACGGGCTCGATAATCTTCCGAATGCAAAATCCCATAAACATAATAGAACAAATCATCTTTTGTTATGGTTTCATTAGGATAAGCAGCTTTAAAATGTGCTAATCCTTCATCAGTAATGGCATCACGCCTCTGTAAATTAGCTGTTGCGTTTGCTTCTGTAGAGTTTGTAAATAAATGGGATTGGTTATTATCTTTATCCTCTAAAGATTCAATATCCTCATAAAGATACCTTGGAAAGCATTGGCTACCACCATCTATCATATTAAGATCAGGTATATTATTAGTCATAAGTACAGAAAAATCACTTCGTGAACCTGTACCAGTAACTTGTATTATTCTATTTTCAATCGCTCGTCCTATCGGAAATATATGCGGCATTTTATAAACCATTTCATTAAAGGCGCGATTATAATAGAGCCATTGTTTCGTAAAAGGACGATAAAGGCTTTGAATAAGGCATCTATCTTCAAGTTCAAAGATTTTTCCTCTTATTAATTCTTGTTTAAGAGCGCGACTCCAACTTATTTTTCTTTCATCAGCATTAACAAAATTGTCTACAGTTTTAGTACGTGTTTTACCGTCATTATGTGTATAAGCACCATTAAAATGCTCCACTTCACTATTGTAAAAAGCAATCATATTA
>NZ_JBHIQG010000551.1:0-1127 GCF_042196425.1 Bartonella sp. AD328YNZD
AGGCTTAAAGATGATGTCACGCATCATGAAGTGGATTGCCTTCATTCTCTTTATGTTTGTAATAGATTTTTCCCGTTTTGTGGATGCCATAGAGAATAGCTTCTTACATCTTAAAAGATGGATAACAAAAAGTTAGATATCAAATCTCTCCTTTAAAGAAAAAAGATTGATATTAATGACAAGTTAAACTATGTTTAACTAAGTTAAATAATATATAACTATTAAAGTGCTTAAAGAGACAATGTGATGAGTGTAAAAAGTGAACTTATAGCAGCTAAAGTAGATATAAATCTAAAAAATGCATTTATGGCTATAGCTGAAAGAAAACACCGCCCAGCATCTCAGATCTTACGTGATCTTATTCGTGTTTATGTTGAAAATAACAAGGTACCTAATAAGGAAACACTTGAAACTTTTCATAAAACGGACAGCAATGAAGATATTTTTTATGCTGACAATATAGCTGATTTAATCCAGCAATTAGATCTCTAAAATTATGCGTTCAGTAAGTTATTCAGGAAAGTTTAAAAAGGATATAAAACGGGCAAAAAAGCGTGGAAGGGATATGCAAAAGCTTACAGAAGTTATGCAACTTCTGATTCATAAGCAGCAATTGCCATCTATTTTAAATGATTATGCCTTACAAGGAAATTGGAAGCCCCGTCGAGATCTTCATATAGAATCCGATTGGTTACTAATTTATATAGTTGATGAAGACCGAGTCCATTTTGATAGAACAGGAACACATTCAGATTTATTTAGGTAAGAATCTAATTCTGAATCGCCGAAAAAAGTTCTTGATTCGCAATAATTGAGGAAAATCTCAAAAAGATTTGTTAGAATCAGAAAAAATGTTTCTTCGTGTGACAGAACTTTTTAGATGGCTTACATCAAGAAGCGTTAGCAGACTTCAAAGAAACATTAGAAACATTGTGCGAAGCGTGCTTTATAGAGAAATGTTAAAAATCCTATTCCCCTAACTTTATTTAGGCATCCCTTATCTTTAAAAAAATATATGAAGAATCAAAAACTTAATAGGAATATAAAACAGAATGGTGGGCGATGAGAGACTCGAACTCCCGACATCCTCGGTGTAAACGAGGCGCTCTACCAGCTGAGCTAATCGC
>NZ_JBHIQG010000552.1:0-1127 GCF_042196425.1 Bartonella sp. AD328YNZD
GGAGCCACTTTTGTCTGTAGGAAGGGGGACTCTTGAACTGTCGGTTTATGTTGTTGTCTCTCTTTTACACGCTGAGGTTTTGGCGGAGCTGCTTTTTTTTGTGGGGGAGGTGTCTCTTGGTTTTTGGTGTTAGGAGGCATTGTGCTGGTTTGCACTGGGCTTTTCATACGTGGGGGAGGTGGTGGAGCAACTTTTGGGTGGTGGGATAAATTTTCTGGGCGTTTTTGTACAGTTGGTTTTGGCAAACTTTGAGAAACTTGGGGAGGGGGGGGGCTGGTGGGGGATTGTTCAGCCTGTTGTTGAAATTTTTCCATCATTTCGGTGATAAAAGGGGAGGGATTTCTTTTTTTCATGCATGTTCCTTTCAAACTCTTTCAATATTGTTTTTAAATACTATTTAAAAATATACGTTGGTTTTTATTCTGTTTTATGCTTTTTCACTTACTCTAATATGAAAGAGAATATGAAACTGAGAAGCTTCACAAGATTTGACTCTCATGGTTCAGATCATAATCACTCTCTAAATATTGTTTGATCAATAGCTGAGATTAAGTAGTGGAGGAATGAATTTCCCCATTTCTTGGCGCAAATCACCTCTGCTATGGTTGCGCCAAGACGTTGGATTCAACGTGAAAACTTATGTCTGTTTAGCTGGCAAAAGCCATCGCTTTTGGGGCGGCGGTTTTGCGAGGACGAATATCTGTTTCTCTTTGTTGAGTAGAGGTTGTTGCTCCTTCATGCGTTACTGTTGAAAGCTCAACGCGTTGAGCAGACTGTGAGACGCTTTGTTGTTGATGCAAGATTTGCGCTCTCTCAGAAGATGCTTCATTGTGTCCTTGTTTTGTCTGCTGAGTTTTTGAAAGGCTCTCTCTTACTTGTGTTACAGCTGTTGCATAATTGTCAGCGGCGTCAATGAGGTGAGAAAGACCCGCTTCAGCATGTCTGCGTGCTTGATTTTTAAAGCCACAAAAGTTATGACCAGCGTACTTGTGAAAAGATTGAGGATTTCCGACAAGTTGCTGTGCGAGTGCTTCTATTGTTTCAGGGTTTTGGAAAAGCTCTTCTGTTTGTGATTGCAAAATGTTTTCGTTCCCAAAAACAACTTTACACCAATATTGGATTTGGGC
>NZ_JBHIQG010000553.1:0-1126 GCF_042196425.1 Bartonella sp. AD328YNZD
ATTATGCGTGCTGGCATAAATTCAGTTTCGCAAGGACAAAAATATGCGGGGAAAGCTCTTGGAATGACATATTGGCAAAGTATGTACATTGTCATTCTTCCTCAAGCTTTTAGAGATATGCTTCCAGTCTTTTTAACACAAGTCATTATTCTTTTTCAGGATACAACCCTTGTTTATGCCATCAGTGGTCATAGCCTTTTGAATGGCTTTGATATTGCTGCTAATAATTTTGGTGTAAAGCAAGAAGCTTATATCTTAGCAGCTATTTTCTATTTTGTTATCTGTTTTACGCTGTCACAAATCGTTTTGTATTTACAAAAAAAAGTGTCCATTATCCGCTAACGGGGAAAAAATGTCTACTCATATGATCGAAATAAAAAATGTTTCTAACTGGTATGGCGAAGTTCAAGTTCTTAAAAACTGTACAACCAACATTAATAAAGGAGAAGTTGTTGTCGTTTGTGGGCCATCAGGATCAGGAAAATCAACACTCATTAAAACCATTAATGCTTTAGTCCCTTTTCAAAAAGGTGAAATTTGGATTAATGGAATACCAGTTCATTCAAAACAAACGAATCTGCCTAAATTGCGAAGTCAGGTAGGAATGGTATTTCAACACTTCGAGCTTTTCCCCCATTTATCTGTCACAGAAAATTTGACAATTGCACAAATCAAAGTCCTAAAACGAAGCAAAAAAGAAGCACTTGAACGTGGATTGTTATATCTTGAACGCGTTGGACTCATTGAACACAAAGATAAATATCCTGGTCAACTTTCTGGAGGGCAACAACAACGGGTTGCTATTGCACGTGCCTTAACTATGGATCCACTTGTCATGCTTTTTGATGAACCAACATCTGCTCTAGATCCTGAAATGGTAGGTGAAGTACTCGATGTCATGATTAGCTTAGCAGAAGAAGGTATGACGATGATTTGTGTAACCCATGAAATGGGATTTGCACAAAAAGTCTCGGAGCGTGTTATTTTCATAGATCAAGGAACAATTCTTGAAGACTGTTCATCTAAAGAGTTCTTTTCTGATCCGCAAGCAAGAAAACCGAGAACGCAAGAATTTTTGTCTAAGATCCTAAGTCATTAACCATTATATTATAACAAAAAGCTATCT
>NZ_JBHIQG010000554.1:0-1122 GCF_042196425.1 Bartonella sp. AD328YNZD
GCAGGGCTACCACTCCCATCAGGTTTCAAGCTTCCATTTTAATGAAACGGATTTTTTCCGTGGGACAAAAATATGTCTAAATACATTGCAGGACCTGAGATTGAACGTCTCATTCAGATTTTATCACGGTTACCAGGTCTTGGTCCACGTTCAGCACGTCGTGCTGCGCTTCATCTTATCAAAAAAAAAGAGACATTGCTGGAGCCTTTGGGAGCGGCTATACAAGCAGCTATAGAAAAAGTCGGCATTTGTTCTGTTTGTGGAAATGTCGATACCATTGATCCTTGTTCAATTTGCACAGATTTACGCCGCGATGATACAACAATCATTGTTGTTGAGGATATTGCTGATCTGTGGGCTCTTGAGCGCGCAAAAACTTTAGCCGCACGTTACCATGTGTTGGGTGGACGACTCTCTCCCTTAGATGGAATAGGCCCTGATGAACTCAATATTGCCACCTTAATACAACGTGTTGTACAAAACCCTATTACGGAGATTATTCTTGCTGTCAATGCGACTGTCGAAGGTCAAACAACTGCTCACTATATCACCGATCAGCTTTCCAATTTTCCAGTTAAAATTACGCGACTTGCTCATGGTGTCCCTGTAGGAGGCGAGCTTGATTATCTTGATGACGGAACTTTAGCAGCAGCTGTACAAGCAAGAACAAATCTTTAAAACTTTTTCTTCTTAACCTTTAGCTTTTTAATGACGGGGGAATATTCAAGTGATCAAGAAAAAACTCTCACTTTTAAACGACTTTGGTCCTGGTATTTTAGTATGTTTACTCATATCAGCCTTAGCTTATGGTTTAGAAGTTGTAGAAAAACAGCTTTTTGCAGAAGCGTGGCTTGAAAGCCTTGTTTTGGCAATTCTTTTAGGCTCTATTACTCGTAGTTGTTTTACTTTGCCAACATATTTTCAAAAAGGTATCACCTTTTGTGCAAAAACACTTCTCGAAATTGCTATTGTTCTTCTAGGTGCAAGCATTAGTATTAATGCAGTCCTTTCAGCTGGTTGGAATTTACTTGCTAGCATCGTATTCGTTATATTCATAACAATTATCCTTAGCTTTGTCATTGGTCGACTTTTCGGGCTTTCTACACATTTAGCAATGTTAGT
>NZ_JBHIQG010000555.1:0-1120 GCF_042196425.1 Bartonella sp. AD328YNZD
TGTGCAAGCCGTGCACGCACAATACTATAATCCTTGCCCACAAGCGAAAGAATAAGAACAATAAAAAATATCAAAAGCGGTAGATTGATAACCCCTGTCAAACGCTGTAGCCAAAAATGCTCTGTTCCTTCATGAGCACTCCCATGCCCCCGTACTTTTCCAAGTTCCGTTCGAAAATCTTTTTTCATCTCTCTTTTCACCCCCAGCTAAACAACGGTATATCCAATAATCCAAATTATAAAAGTAATAATAAGAGAAATAAACACTGTTACCCAAGCAGTGACTGTTGCCTTTTCTTTTGCTAGGAGGCAAGGCATCACATCCCACACAATGTGTCGCACACCACCAACCATGTGATGAATCCCTGCCAAAGTATAAAGAAACAAGATACACAATCCAAACCAAGAACTATAAATCTCATGAACTGTTTTGAATGCCTCCTCCCCACATGCAATAGCAATTAACCAAACAGCAAGAAAGACCATTCCAACATAAAGAGCCATACCTGTAACGCGATGCGCAATAGACATGGCCATAGTAATTATCCAACGATAAATACTTATATGAGGGGAACGAGGGCGCTCTTTTATCCTAGTTGTCTCTGTCATAAAATATCCTGACCTGGTTTTTACTGCAACCGCAACGAACGAGAAAGCCCGCATAAAACGACTAAATATATATTATCTCGCTTTTACTTGTTTGGCATCTCAAATACCAATATTACAGGTCGGTTGTCTCAAATAACGGATTAAAGGTCACGCATAAAAAAAACCGATTACTCAACGGATATACTCCGCAAAACTTGCCTTAATCTAATACAATTTTATCTTCACGTCAAAGGTCTAACATCTTTTCTCAAATATAAACAGACATTTTTTTAAACTATCATTATACTTTTGAGTGTTCACGATACGTACAATGATATTCTAAATTTGATCCATTATTTAAGAATAAAAAGAGACAAAAAATTTGATAGATTAAACATTTTTATGTCTCTTCACAGTCTTTTAAATGACAAAACGAATCACGAAAGACACAAATAGGCGGCATAAAAGCCGCTTTTGCATAAAGTTTAGCCGATATAATCTTTACTCAGAAACTTGCTTTTCAACATCTGTAC
>NZ_JBHIQG010000556.1:0-1119 GCF_042196425.1 Bartonella sp. AD328YNZD
AGGATGGGCTTTTATCGATTGCCGGTAAGGCAACCTCTGGGGGCGATATGGAGCTGTCTTCGCGCCAGACACTTCAAGTTTCAGGGCTAGGGTCAGGCGCTGATATGGCTCTTGAATCGGGTGGAGACTTGAAGCTTGAGGGGATTGTTTTAGCGCAAGGGAATCTCAAGGCGCATGCCGGTGGTGATATACAAGCCCATTTTTTAGCCGGTGGGGTTGATATGGCGGCAACGGGTGCTGCTGGTGTTATTGTTCTTGGCACCCAAGGGGATGTTGATCTCCAGAGCAGTCAAGGGGCGATTGTTGCTGAAAGTGTTTATGGGGCAGGAGATATCGCCCTGGTTTCTCATAACGGGCTATCTGTTTCTCAAACAATTCTGTCGCATCAAAATGTTGCCATTCAAGCACAACCAGCAACAAATGCTCCCGTTCATTTTGGGCAACTTTTAGCCTATGGCAAGGCAAATATTGAGGGTGGGGCGGTTGACTTTTCTTCGCTGATGACGGGTGAAGAAGCTGTTTTAAAGGTTGGCAGCCTTGATGCAGGCACACTGATGACAGGTGTCGTTTCTACGGGCGGTTCAGGGGATCTTGTTTTAGATGAAAAGGGCTTTCTTTTGATTACAGCAAAAGAAGGGGTGAAGGTTGGTCAGATTGCCAGTGGTGGCAATATTGAAATTTTTGCAGGCAACGACATCTATTATGATCAGGTCATTGGCTATGGCAACGCAACATTGACATCGGTATCAGGAGAGATCAGTGTTGAGAATGTGTTGTCTGCTGAGGGGGATGTGAGATTGACGGCAAACACTCTCGATTTAAGCAATAATCGTTCTCATATTTACACGCCGCAAACGCTGTATTTAATTGCAGATCATATTGATGTCTCAGACAGTAAATTGACTTATGGCGGTTTAGATTTTAACAGCACCAATGCCCTTGATATTCACAATGCGCGGCTACAAGCCGTAAGAGATGGCGGTGGGACTGGAGATATTCTTTTTGTTGCCCCAAGCGTTATGGTGGATAAGGCAAGCTCTGTTTTAGCAGCCAGAGATTTCGTGATCAAAACGGGGGAGCTTGGAAATAGCGGTCAATTGGCATCGGGGCAGGATTTAG
>NZ_JBHIQG010000557.1:0-1119 GCF_042196425.1 Bartonella sp. AD328YNZD
CTTTAAATAACACAACATTGATAACATACTATCTAAATTGTAATAGTCTTTAAAATTAATTGTAAAGGAAACTATCTATGACCACACGTAATCATAATCGCTGCCCTACTCATCCAGGAGAAGTTTTAGCTGAATCCTTAGAACATTTAAATGCAAGCAAAACCGAAATTGCTAGGATTCTTCAAATATCACGCCAGCACTTGCACGGAATCCTTAAAGGAGAACGTCCAGTTACAGCCGTAACAGCAGCTCGCATTGGTAAATTGTTAGGAAATGGACCAGCCCTCTGGCTACAGCTTCAAGCCAATTATGATGCTTGGCATGCAGAGCGTGAAACAGATGTTAGCAAAGTTCCGACACTCCATACTGCTTAATTGTATAACTCAGTCTCTAGAAACTTTTCCAAGTGGTTTTATTGTTTTAACTTCTTTAATTTTAAGTGCAATTTTACGCATGAAAGAAAGACTAAAACGCCCTTGAGGTTTTAAATCTTCAAAGTCAAACAAAGATTCGCAAGAAACAACATTAAATTCATCAACACGTACCCAAGATTGCTTTTGCAACCCCACACGTTTACATTCTATCTCAGGTACTTTTAAGCTAAATTGCAAATTAATAGGTTCTTGAGAAGTGATAGGAAACAAAAAGAAATGGCTTTCAGTTTTAACCATAACACAAGAAGGACGCGCTTTACGTCCCAAATGTTCACCTTTTTGCGCTTGTTCGTGCCATAAATAATAATATTGAACAACATCCCCTGCTTTAAACATGTTCATCACTATTCAAAATGTCATCTAAACCACGATCTAAATCGTCTAATATATTTTGCGGTGCATCTGCGTAAACAAAAGATTGTACACTAGAACGGGATTTTATTAATTCATGATATAAATCAACAGGAAGCATAATGATTTTTTCACGCCCTCGTTTTGTCAAAGCGACAGGTGTAGACATAGCCTCATCTAAAATATCGCCTGCCCCGCGGTTTACATCTGTAAAACTATATTTTTTCATATGCACATCCTATCTTTAATGTATAATACGTATTATACGTACAATATGTATTATGTAAAGATATTTTACGGCATTAACTACCTCCCCGCCTCAAGGCGAGGAGAT
>NZ_JBHIQG010000558.1:0-1118 GCF_042196425.1 Bartonella sp. AD328YNZD
AGAACTATCCTTCAACTTTTGCAGCTTTAGATAATTTATTACGGAGATAGATCCTCTTTTTTCCCACTTGCAAACAGCTGCTTGAGTTACACCAAGCATTTTCGCCATTTCTGATTGTGTCCAATTAAATTTGCCCCGTATTGACTTAGTCAAATTCTTAAAATCTTCTCGTTGATCCATTTACAAGCTCCAATTACAGCTTTGCCTTACTTTATTCATATAATTATAGTTATATAAAGTCAATGAAATTTATCTTTATCAACGATAAAAAAATAAGGTAAGCAGAAGTATGAGTAATAAATCTAATATTATAAACACATTAAAAAAGATTTTGACCGAGTTTAACTTAACGCAAGAAGATGTAGCCAAACGGCTAAACGTAACACAAGCTTCAGTGTCTAAGTGGTTAAAAGATTCTGATCCACGCGGCTCTAATAGAGATGCCATTTTAGAATTATATAAAGAACTAAAAGGGGATAATCACTTCACAACTTTTGTTCCTCTTATGGGGTATATTGGAGCAGGAACACAGATAGATCCAAGTTTTGAACAAATCCCTGAAGATGGTCTTGAACAAGTAGAAATTCCTTTTGCTTTACCTGATGATATGGTTGCTTTTGAAGTTAAAGGAGATTCTATGATTCCAGCCTATAAAGATGGAGATATGGTTATCGTAAGACGGCGCCAAATTAAAACAATAGAATCCTTTTTTGGCAAAGAAGCCGTTATTTTAACACATGATAATAAAAGATATATAAAGCAGATTAGCAGGGGCATGAATGGTGAAATAGATCTGCTTTCTTGGAATGCCTTACCTATTAAGAATGTTAAAATTGTGTGGGTTGGAGAAATATTTGCTATTTTGCCAATAAGTTCTTACAGCAAGATGATTCGGACTTATCGCTAATTATCCTCCCCTCTTATTCAGTAAGATATTATAATATTTTTTATAAAAAATATAACTTTTTATAATTTTTCGCTTGCTGTTTTATAATTATAGTTATATAAGTAATTATACAAACCACGCACAAACAATCGCCAAGAGGCGTTAGGGAGGAAAAATTATGGATAAGCCAATTCTTATAAATTCCAATGAAATTTTATTAGTTGCCTACGAT
>NZ_JBHIQG010000559.1:0-1106 GCF_042196425.1 Bartonella sp. AD328YNZD
AAAAAAGACAGCGTGAATTAGCTAACGCTATCAAACGTGCTCGCTTTTTAGGCTTACTTCCGTACGTTATAAAGTAAACTATAATACATTCTAGCAACTGGAGAATCTCTCCAGTTGCCTTTCTTGTATGATTTAGAAAAATGGCTTATTGTGTATTAGATTAAGCTGTAAAATATCAAAGTTGGGGTATTGATATACCTCTAACTGCAGAAAGCAGGACAGCAATAAATGAAAAAAAATCGTACTTATAAGATATTAACCGGCGTTTTGGCGGGATTATTTGCTGTTGTAGTAGGAATGGCCATCATCAGCGTTGCAAATATCGCGCCCTCTTTTTCTCTTTTTCTTGGCTGCTTTCTCTCATTGCCAATTTTTATTGTTGCGTTCGGTCAAGGAACATTTGCCAGCTTTGTTGCCTTAATAAGTGCTACTGTTGTTCTTGTCGTAACCGCTAATATCTATATTGCTCTTGGTCTTATGTTGTTATCTTTTCTTCCCGCTGTTTATGCCTCTTGGCTTCTTGGACTTGCACGACCAGCGCAAAAAGAAAACACACTGATATGGTACCCATTATCATCCGTTATTTTTCATTTAACCAACTTTATTGCTCTAATAGTAACCTTCATTGGACTCTATGTAAAATCCCGTCCAGACACCCCTCTCATTGCAAAAACAATCACTGAAAATATCGTACAAACCCTACAACAATCGCAGTCATTAAAAGAAGCTAATATCCTTACTGTTAGTGATTTTTTAATGGCGCATGCTGCAACCTTAGCAGCTATCGCTCTGACAGTTTATAGTTTGATTTTTCTCATCGGTAATCTTTATTTTTCAATGATAATAGCCCAATATATGAAGTGGCTGAAAAGACCTCGCGATGATTGGAGCAAAATGCTTCGCCTTCCAATTTCTGGAATTGTCATTTTCATTGTTGTTTCCATCGCGTCAATGGTTGAATTAAGCACTTCTCTTAATTTGGGTACACGTGTCTTTAGCTCTGCTTATACTGTCATTATATCAATTAGTGGTCTAGCATATCTTCACAATATTACAAAAGGGGTAAACGGTCGGATTATTATACTTTCTCTTGTTTATATTGCTAT
>NZ_JBHIQG010000560.1:0-1104 GCF_042196425.1 Bartonella sp. AD328YNZD
ATAGCAATATAAACAAGAGAAAGTATAATAATCCGACCGTTTACCCCTTTTGTAATATTGTGAAGATATGCTAGACCGCTAATTAATATGATGACAGTGTATGCAGTACTAAAGACAAGTGTACTCAAGTTAAGAGAAGCGCTCAACTCAACCATCGATGCTATGCAAACAATAATAAAAATAATAATTCCAGAAATTGGAAGGCGGAGAGTTTGGCTCCAATCATCACGGGGTCTTTTCAGCCATTTCATATGTTGTGCTGCTATCATGGAAAAGTAAAGGTTACCAATGAGAAAAACCAAACTATAAATAGTCAAAGAAAAAGCAGTAAAAGTTGCTGTATGCGTCATTAAAAGCTCATTAAAAGCGCGTATATCGGCTTCCTTTATTGACTGTGTTTGTTGCAGAGTTTGTGCTATGTTTTCGGTGATTTTTTTTGCAACGATGGGTGTGGAAGGACGTGTTTGAACATAGAGCCCAATGAAAGTTGCTATAAGAGCGATAAAATTAGTTAAATGAAAAATAACCGATGATAATGGATACCACATCAGTTCGTTTTCTTTTTGCGCTGGTCGTGCAAGCCCAAGAAGCCAAGAAGCATAGACAGCAGGAAGGAAAAATAAGAACATAAAGCCAAGAGCAATATAGGTATTAGTGGTTATGATAAGAACAACAGTGGCACTTATGAGGGCGATGAGACTGGCTAATGTTCCTTGACCGAACGCAACAATAAAAATTGGCAATGAAAGAAAGCAGCCAAGAAGAAGAGAAAAAAAGGGCGCGATATTTGCAACACTGATGATTGCCATTCCTATCACAACAGCAAATAATCCTGCCAAAATACCGGTTAATATCTCATAAGTACGATTTTTTTTCATTTATTGCTGTCCTGCTTTCTGCAGTTAGAGGCGTGTCAATACCCCAACTTTGACATTTAATAGCTTAACATAGGATACAACAAGCTATTTTTTAACCATATAAGAAAAGCAACTGGATAAACTCTCCAGTTGCATAGAGTATTGATCGCTTACTTTATAACGTACGGAAGTAAGCCTAAAAAGCGAGCACGTTTGATAGCGTTAGCTAATTCACGCTGTCTTTTTT
>NZ_JBHIQG010000561.1:0-1081 GCF_042196425.1 Bartonella sp. AD328YNZD
GTTCTTCATTTTCGCAGATGACTAAGAGAATTTCATCAGAATTTATAAACACTGGTTTATTCACAAATGCCTCCATATCAAAATATTTAAATACATTTTGAAAAAAACGCCTTGACATAGGTTTTTTTTTTCGGGGTATGGTGTCTATATATTTCATATTTAATGAACATCGTCAATAAAAAATTCATAAAATATGAAATTTTATAAAGGTAAAAATTAATTATGGATAACACAATGTTAGAAAAACTTTGGAATTATGGAGATAAAAAAGTGATGGCAGCTATTATTCTTTGTCTAAAGAACAAGAGTTTTGAAGAATCGTTAAAACAGCTTTCTGAACTTCAGGTTTTGCTTGATAATAAAGACGAATAAATTGTTCAGATTCTTTTATTAAAAAAGGTGGGATTTCACCAAAAAAATCAATAATTTTTATTAGTTCGTCCGCTCTTATTAATCTAGGTTTTATTGGTTTATTTTTTGCTGAATTATTTAGTATGTTGGACAAAGCAGATGGCAATATTCCTAAGTGTTTAGCTAGCATTTTTTTGCTGCCATGTCCATTTTTAGCTAATTGCTCCTTAAGCCATGCCTTTAACTGATCCGATTCCATAAGAGTAAGGCTCTTTCATGTGACATGAAAAATCAATAAAAAAAAACTGAATTTTTATCTTGATAAAATTCATGAAATATGAAATTTTATTGTTATGAAAAAAGAACCTGCGTATACCATAATAAAATATTTAGGGGGGGCTGTTAATGTTTCGCGTATTTTGCAGAAATGTAAAGGCGCTGTTTATCGTATCACTTACTCTAAAGAGAAGGGGGGTGCTAATGGATTATTTCCTTCAATTTATCAGGCGCAATTATTAACCTACGCACGTGATCATGGGATAGATTTGCGCCCCGAAGATTTTTTTTATCCTGAGCGCTTGCAGAGATTAATGCAAGAGCAACACCCCCCCAATGTCGAAAATTTGCAAGAGCCGCGTTGTTGATCAGACGGGCGATAGATTGCAGCATTAAGGAGATCAAAATGAGTTCGAATGAAATTTTATGGATAGCAGTGGTTTCAGTTTTGCTC
>NZ_JBHIQG010000562.1:0-1071 GCF_042196425.1 Bartonella sp. AD328YNZD
AAAAAATAACCATATCGTTAGAAACTATAGCGTACACCTAAAATACCCTGAAAGGACTGTTTTGTTTTATGTCCTTTAACATAATGGGCCTCACCATATAACTTTAACTTCTCACTCACAAAACTGCTTAAACCTAATCCTAACTTACCTGCATTGCCCGATAAGTCCGTGGTAAATGGATGACGTTGATTAATTAACGTTTGATTGTCATCTTTATTCTCACGCAACCATGCTGCTGTAATATACGCAAACGATGAGGAATCCATGTGAGAACCAAATTCATATCCTAAAGATAAGCCAACCTCACTGCGTAATGAAGTAAATGGACGCATGTCACCTGTCATGCCATTCGATAACTTGATTTCTTTACCCTCAACACGCAACCATGTAAATTGTCCATAAGGCTGCAACCAACTGTTCTTTGACGTCTTAAGTCGATAACCAGCTTCAAAGGAAGTTCCCAATGCCCTTTGAGTATATGTTCCTTCAATCTCTAAACCATTCGTTGAAACGGCTTTTAGAGTATTTTGATAATGATTGTATTTTAAAATACCATCGAGATACCATCCACTATGATCAAAATAAGTGACATAAGCGCCAATACCATAAGTATTGATTCCACTGTTACCCCCCCGTGCATGCGCAACACGGGCACGATCATAACTGCCAAAACCACCTATATAAAACTCTCCATTTTCCCACTCGCTTAAACCATTGATCCCCAAAACGATACCGGTCTGATCCAGTTTAAAATCTATATGCTCTGTCGCAATGCTCTCTTTAGATTTAATCGCATAAGTCCATAAAGCTGCATTCTTTTTACTTTTATCTAGAACTCCTCTTCCCGCACGTACGGTTTGCATTTCATTGTGAAAAACCAACACTGGAGCCACAGACATAGACAATACCGCATCTGTAGAGGGAGTGGTCAAAAAGTGAGAAACTGAAAACGTCTCGCTTAATTGTGAAGAAGGTTGTTCTTTATGAACTGCACGCACAATCATTTGATCGGCTAAAGAGTGAGAAGATTCTGAAACAGCAGTTTGTTGTTTTTCATCAGAAAGAGGATGA
>NZ_JBHIQG010000563.1:0-1071 GCF_042196425.1 Bartonella sp. AD328YNZD
CCTCGCTGTTTATTTTGCAGGTTTACAAAAAACAGATGCTAATGTTTGTTGACGTTTTGATTTTTTCACAAAATGAGTACAATCCTCTTTATTCACCTCAAGGGCAACCATACTTCTTGCTAATTTTAACAAAATTTCAGAAGTATAAAGCTTCTTTTTATCTGCATACCATGCCGTAAGATAAACTTGTGCGGCTTCATGATAGCGTTTTTGCCCCAACAAAGATTCTGCCAACCAAAACAAAGCATCATCACTCAAAGGATCTTTTTTGTAACGATTTTGAAAAGTGCAAAAGGTTTTTTCAGCTTCAACATAGTTGGCGGAACGAATAAAATCATAACCTTCTTTATACAAAGCTTTGGAAGAAAAAAGAGCCTCATCTGCACTCTGTTGTTCTTCAATATGATCACTTACATCATGAGCTTTTTTTAAATGATCTCCTGTTTCATTCGCATCTTTATGATTTTTTTTCAAATGGTTACTGTTTTCATGATCATGGCGCTTCCCCTTAGCCTCTGCAAAAGCAACCTCTATCTGATCACCTGTACTATGATCCTGCACCATCTCTTTTTTTACAGTCTGAGATTGTTCATCTAAAGCGGCATTTTCAAAGGAACAAGAATAAACAGAAGAGTCTTTTTTACCAAAAAGCCGAGAAAACTGCTTGTTAACATTTTTCAAATTGTTATGCTCAAGCACCGCTCGTATCTTATGCAAAAGCTTATCTAAATCATAATCTTTAAATAAATCCTGTTGATTTTCTAAAATAATTCCTCGGTATTCCGCAATATCCGACGCTTTCTTTACCGCATCAGATGCGGCTTTACCCGCAGCATCAGGGGTGTTTTTCATCACATCAGAAGCTTTATCGGCAGCATCCGTAGCTTTCTTTACTGCATCAGATGCGGCTTTACCCGCAGCATCAGGGGTGTTTTTCATCACATCAGAAGCTTTATCGGCAGCATCCGTGGCTTTCTTTACCGCGTCAGATGCGGCTTTACCCGCAGCATCAGGGGTGTTTTTCATCATATCAGAAGCTTTATCGGCAGCATCCGTGGCTTTCTTTACCGC
>NZ_JBHIQG010000564.1:0-1070 GCF_042196425.1 Bartonella sp. AD328YNZD
CTTAAAGAACGATAAAGAGACTCTCTTGATAGCCCTGTATTTTGGGCGATTTTACTCATTCCTTGGTTTTTCGCTATTATACCAAGAGCATGGGCAAGATACTTACTATCTTTGCTTTCAAGAGCATCTTCTAAAAGAATCCTTTGTGTCTCAGGTGTCTTGAAATATTCACTTGTGTCAAATTTAGTAATTTCCATGTTTCATTTCCTTTACTAATTGAAGAGCTTTTTCGATATCTTTTTGTTGTGTAGATTTATCACCCGCATTTAATAACAAAATGATTTGTTTACCTTGTTTTACAAAATAGATTCTATAGCCAGGACCATGATGTATTTTTAACTCTCCAATTCCACGGAAAAATTTTACATTTCCAAGAAATCCCGTTTCTATTCTTGCTATCCGTTTAACAATATGCGCTTGCGCAATCTCATCTTTTAAAGAATCTAGCCATTTTATAAAATGCTCTGTTTTGTATACTGTAAACATTTGTAACTTATAAGATACAATTATTACAATGTCAAATACATTCTTTTGTTCCAATGAAAAAGCGACATGAAGCTTAACCAAGCTATCTTTCCGAATGAGAAAGATGTCAATTTTTTTAATCCAGCTCTGCTTTTTGCGGAGCTTTTTTTATGGAGAAGCATATGCGAAAAATATCATCAGAAGGACTTGCACTTATCAAACAATGGGAAGGTTTGCGTTTAAACGCCTATAAAGATGCCATTGGGGTGTGGACAATAGGTTATGGACATACAAACAGTGCTGGAAAACCTTTTATTTACGAAGGCATGACAATCACTGAAAAGCAAGCAGAAGAACTTCTTTGCCAAGACTTAAGACAATTTGAAAATGCTGTTGAACGCGCTGTTACAGTTTCATTAACAGATGAACAATTCGCGGCGTTAGTGTCCTTTTGCTATAATGTAGGAACAGGAGCCTTTTGTAACTCGACACTGTTAAAAAAGCTCAATCAAGGTGAATATGAAGCTGTCCCTGCCGAGCTACAGAAATGGACCAAAGCAGGCGGTAAGCGTCTTGAAGGTCTCGCACACCGGCGTGCAGCAGAA
>NZ_JBHIQG010000565.1:0-1049 GCF_042196425.1 Bartonella sp. AD328YNZD
CTACTAAATCATGGAGAATTAATGAGTAATATTTCCACTTATCCTGTTACCCCAAACCTACAGTTGGTATATGTCTCAAACATAGAGTATTCTACAGCTTTTTATAAATTCATCTTCAAGAAAGAGCCTGTGTTTACTTCGCCACGCTATGTTGCATTTGCTTCTTCGGGGGATGCACTCTTTGCTCTCTGGTCAGGGGGCGATACGCCTGAGGAGAATGTGCCTCGTTTTTCAGAAATCGGCATTATGTTGCCAACAGGAGAGGACGTAGATAAGCTATATGCGGAATGGCAAGAGCAAACCACTGTTGAGATAAATGTTTTGAAGGAACCGTATACTGATGTATTTGGACGTACCTTCCTAATCAAAGATCCGGACGGACACATTATTCGTGTTTGTCCACTGGATTAAAAAGTTTGAGATCCGATCTTTAATCGCCTAAATTATAGTACCTCAATTATAATAATTATCTGTTTCCAAAACCTATAAGCTATGCACGCTAAGAGGCTTACTTGCGGCGCGTGGCTTATTCGTTCGGTGCTGTTCCATTTATATTCAGCCCCACAGCCTGCCTGTTTCCACAGGTGGTCTAATTGGTTTGGAGATCAGTCGGCGTTATTGCATGGCCAGTGATCAGTACTTGTAAAATCATAAAAGCTATCCCTCATCGCACTTATATTGAGCCTTTTATTGGAATGGGAGGAATATTCTTTACAAGGAAATTGATATCTTTATGAAGTTAAAAAGGCATTGTACAAAAACTAATAAAATAAATATATTAAGTGCAATTATTTTATATGAATCCACTTAAGAATCCATACTTTTATGCATGTTTGAATTGATCATTTTTTATATAGGATTGCCATGGATGTATAGATTATAAAAAGCAAATCATGATGCAAATACTATAACGCATGGGTGCATTCAAATGAAATGAAAAGCGGTTATTATTCATAACGTGTCATAAATTTTATGATACGTTTTTAAAAACGCTTGCTAAAAATTTAGTAAATGATAGGCAGGCATTATATAGATACTATCATCACAAT
>NZ_JBHIQG010000566.1:0-1048 GCF_042196425.1 Bartonella sp. AD328YNZD
CTTTTAAATTGAGGTGCAAAACCACCTTCATCACCAACATTGGTATTATAACCTGCACCCTTTAAACGCTTTTTCAACGCATGAAAAATTTCAGCACCATAACGAATTGCTTCTCGAACAGTAGGCGCTCCTATAGGAATAATCATAAACTCTTGAAAATCAATCAAGTTATCAGCATGAACGCCACCATTAATAATGTTCATCATAGGTGTTGGAAGAATATGCGCTTGTGTACCCCCAATATAACGATACAAAGGTAAATTTAATGAAGCCGCAGCTGCTTTTGCAACAGCTAATGAAACACCAAGAAGTGCATTGGCACCAAGACGGGCTTTGTTTGGCGTTCCATCCAAAGCAATCATGGCTTGATCAATAGCGATTTGATTTGTTGCATCCCGACCACCAAGTTCTTCAAGAATTTCGCCATTGACTGCAGCAACTGCTTTTTCAACACCTTTTCCTTGATAGCGCAAACCACCATCACGAAGTTCTATAGCCTCGTGTGCTCCCGTTGAAGCTCCCGAAGGAACCATAGCACGACCAAACGCACCATTTTCCAAATGAACATCAACTTCTACCGTTGGATTACCACGGCTATCAAGAACTTCACGTCCAATGATATCGACAATTATAGTCATATGTATTTCCTTATCCGATAAAAGTCGCGATTCATTTCTAACAACCTATTAATGAAATACTTTTTCTTCTCAATTCAGTTTCTTTGACAGATAATCGAATTCCATTAAAGTCTCAAGCAATCTTTGTAAATCATCAATTTTAATCATATTGGGTCCATCAGAAGGCGCATTATCTGGATCTTGATGCGTTTCTAAAAAAATACCTGCGACCCCAACAGAAACAGCCGCACGCGCTAAAATTTCAACAAATTGACGCTGTCCACCAGATGAAGAACCATGACCACCCGGCTCTTGAACAGAATGCGTTGCATCAAAAATAACAGGAGCACCCAATGAACGCAAAATAGGCAACGAACGCATATCAGAAATAAGTCGGTTGTAACCAAATGACGTGCCTCGCTCACAAAGCA
>NZ_JBHIQG010000567.1:0-1046 GCF_042196425.1 Bartonella sp. AD328YNZD
CCTCGCACCAAAGGGGCCATAATAAAAATTCGCGTTCCTTCTGGTAAGGACATAATTTGATCCACCATTTGGCTTACCGTTTGGCTTTCAATAGGAAGTCCTGTTGCAGGAGAATGAGGAATACCAATACGGGCAAAGAGAAGGCGCATGTAATCGTGGATTTCAGTAACGGTGCCTACTGTTGAACGGGGATTGCGGCTCGTTGTTTTTTGTTCAATGGAGATGGCGGGAGAAAGTCCGTCTATGCGGTCGACATCGGGTTTTTGCATGACTTCCAGAAATTGGCGTGCATAGGCCGAAAGGCTTTCGACATAGCGACGTTGTCCTTCAGCGTAAATTGTATCAAAAGCTAAAGATGATTTACCTGATCCAGAAAGTCCTGTTATAACAATGAGTTTGTCACGAGGCAGATCGAGATCAATATTTTTAAGGTTATGCTCACGTGCACCGCGAATAGAGATATATTTTTGATGTGTCATATTTTATCCTTGGCATATGTGACAAAAATTGAGCATCTAAAATGGAATAAAACTGTTTTTTTAGAATTACAATGTGTTTAACTGCTTTAATGCAGAAAGAAGGAATAAGTTTTGTGAAAAGAAAAATACAAATGAGCAGCTTTTTATTCTCTGGTGGTGGAATAAACTATGCGTTTTTATCATCTTTTGTTATAATTAATGGATACAATATTGGGAAAGGATAGCAATATCCATATTGGAGGTCAATTGTAGACATATAAATTGAAGGTCAAGATGGTTGTAACTGTTATACAACAAATATTGTACAATTTAAAATTTTGGAGTTTATGCGATGGCTGGTAGCCTTAATAAAGTTATTTTGATTGGTAATCTCGGGGCAGATCCTGAAATCCGCCGTTTGAATTCTGGTGATCAAGTGGCAAATCTACGTATTGCTACTTCAGAAAGTTGGCGTGATCGGAATACAAATGAGCGAAAAGAACGTACTGAATGGCATAGTATTGTTATTTTTAATGAAAACCTTGTCAAAGTTGCAGAGCAATATTTAAAAAAGGGGAGCAAAATTTA
>NZ_JBHIQG010000568.1:0-1045 GCF_042196425.1 Bartonella sp. AD328YNZD
GATCTTTCTACCAGCCTTCAGTCTGATGACTCGGCTGTTGTTCATTACGATAAAAAAGAGGGTGAGAATGGCGGCATTGATTACATGAGTGTGACTTTAGGTAAAGGTAAGGATGCAGGACCAGTTGCACTTCATAATGTAGCGGATGGTACCATTGCTGAAAATTCACATGATGCGATTAATGGTAGTCAGATCAACACGATTTCTCAGAATGTAGCTAAATTCCTTGGCGGCGATGCGGCATTTAAAGACGGTAGCTTTACCAACCCTACTTACAACTTATCTCGCGTTTCTGAAGATGGCGAGGTAACACAAAAAGCCTTTACCAATGTTGGTTTAGCATTTGAGGGACTTGATGCAAATATCAAAAATGTGAATCAGCGTATTAAGGAAGTCTCAGAAGGAGTTGCACAAGATTCTTTATCATGGAGCGAGGGTGAAAAATCCTTTGTAGCCTTGCATGGAGGAAAAGACGGTGCAAAGACAAATAGCAAGATTAAGTTCCTTGCGGCAGGAGATATTACGAAAGAATCTACAGATGCAGTAAATGGCTCCCAACTTTATTCCTTAGGAAAAGATCTTGCATCGTACTTAAACGGTGATGCTAAGTATGAGAAAGATCAATGGTTGTTGCCTAGATTTAAAGTTACACACCTTAAAGAAGATGGCACATCAGAAGAAGCTGAGTACGATAGTGTTTCAGAAGCTCTTTCAGGTGTTGGTAATTCTTTCACGAATGTGGTTAAAGACTTTAATGACAAAGTCACGAATATCACAGAATCTGTCCAAGGCGATGCGCTGTTGTGGAATAAGGACGCAGAGGCGTTTGTAGCCAAGCATGGAGAGAAGGAAAGCAAGACGAACAGCAAGATAACGTCGCTTGCAAATGGGGATATCACTAAAGACTCAAGCGATGCTGTAACAGGAAATCAGCTATATGCTTTAGGTAACAGTGTTGCAAAGTCTTTAGGTGGTGATGCTAGTTATGCAGGTGGCGCTTGGACGGCTCCAAGTTTCAAAGTTAAGATCGTTAATGAGGATGGTA
>NZ_JBHIQG010000569.1:0-1045 GCF_042196425.1 Bartonella sp. AD328YNZD
CCTCGCACCAAAGGGGCCATAATAAAAATTCGCGTTCCTTCTGGTAAGGACATAATTTGATCCACCATTTGGCTTACTGTCTGGCTTTCAATAGGAAGTCCTGTCACAGGAGAATGAGGAATGCCAATACGGGCAAAGAGAAGACGCATGTAATCGTGGATTTCAGTAACGGTACCTACCGTTGAACGAGGATTACGACTGGTTGTTTTTTGTTCAATGGAGATAGCGGGAGAGAGACCGTCTATGCGGTCGACATCGGGTTTTTGCATGACTTCCAAAAATTGGCGTGCATAGGCTGAAAGGCTTTCGACATAGCGACGTTGTCCTTCAGCGTAAATTGTATCAAATGCTAAGGATGATTTCCCTGATCCAGAAAGTCCTGTTATAACAATGAGTTTATCACGAGGCAGATCGAGATCAATATTTTTAAGGTTATGCTCACGTGCACCGCGAATGGAGATATATTTTTGATGAGTCATACTTTATCCTTGGCATATGTGGCAAAAATTGAGCACCTAAAATGGAATAAAACTGTTTTTTTAGAATTACAATGTGTTTAACTGCTTTAATGCAAAAGGAAGGTATAAGTTTTGTGAAAAAAATACAAATAAGCAGCTTTTTATTCTCTCGTGGTGGAATAAACTATGCGTTTTTATCATCTTTTGTTATAATTACACTGAATACAATATTGGTAAAGGATAGCAATACCTATATTGATGGTCAATTGCGACATGTAAATTGAAGGTCAAGATGGTTATAACTGTTATAGAACAGAGTATTTTACAAATTAAAATTTTGGAGTTTATGCGATGGCTGGTAGCCTTAATAAAGTTATTTTAATTGGTAATCTTGGTGCGGACCCTGAAATCCGCCGTTTGAATTCTGGTGATCAAGTGGCAAATCTGCGTATTGCTACTTCAGAAAGTTGGCGCGATCGGAATACAAATGAGCGAAAAGAACGCACTGAGTGGCATAGTATTGTTATTTTTAATGAAAACCTTGTCAAAGTTGCAGAGCAATATTTAAAAAAGGGGAGCAAAATTTA
>NZ_JBHIQG010000570.1:0-1043 GCF_042196425.1 Bartonella sp. AD328YNZD
CAAGAGATGCGTAATTTTGATTTTCTTTCTCCTTGGGAAGGAGGACAATATATTTTACCATGTGATGAAAAAGCAGAGGGTAAAAAATGATATTGGTTTTGATAAGGCGTTCTATTAGAATAGCGCATTTTTTTAATAATTAATGTTTTTAATATGATAGATTTTTTTAATATTTGATATGAAGTTTTTAAAAAAGCAAGGGGTTGATTGTGGCTGAGGTCAATGTTCGAAACTTTAATATCAATTTTGGTCCGCAACATCCTGCAGCGCATGGCGTTTTGCGCATGGTTCTAGAGTTGGACGGTGAAGTTGTTGAGCGTGTAGATCCACATATTGGATTATTGCATCGTGGTACCGAAAAATTAATGGAAACAAAGACCTATCTTCAAGCGGGTCCTTATCTAGATCGTTTAGATTATGTTGCTCCTATGAATCAGGAACACGCTTTTGTTCTTGCTATTGAAAAATTATTGGATATTGAAGTTCCTAAAAGGGGGCAATTAATACGTGTTTTATTTTGTGAAATTGGGCGTATTCTGAACCATTTGCTTAATGTAACGACACAGGCAATGGATGTTGGTGCTTTGACACCTCCTCTTTGGGGGTTTGAGCAACGTGAAAGATTGATGATTTTTTATGAACGTGCCTGTGGCGCTCGTCTTCATGCAAATTATTTTCGCCCCGGTGGTGTGCATCAGGATTTACCAGAATCTTTAGTTGAGGATATTGGTAATTTTATTGATTCATTTCTTGTTTCTCTTGGTAAACTTGATGCGCTTGTGACACCAAATCGGATTTTCAAGCAGCGTAATGTAGATATTGGTGTCGTAAGTATTGATGAAGCTTGGGCACGTGGTTTTTCTGGAGTTATGATCCGTGGGGCTGGTGTGCCATGGGATTTGCGTAAAAGTCAGCCTTATGAATGTTACGATGAAATGGAATTCGATATTCCTATAGGTAAAAATGGTGATTGTTATGATCGCTATCTTATTCGTATGGAAGAAATGCGTCAATCAGCGAAAATTATGCGTCAATGCGTAGAA
>NZ_JBHIQG010000571.1:0-1040 GCF_042196425.1 Bartonella sp. AD328YNZD
TACGAGAACTTATCCAAAATGAAGGTGCCGAGCTTCAAAATGCTATTATTTTCTGTAATCGCAAGAGGGATATCTCTGAACTTCTTAGATCACTCATTAAACATAACTTTAATGTAGGTGCATTGCATGGGGATATGGACCAATATTCACGTATGAACACCCTAGCCGATTTTAAAAATAATAAACTTACACTTCTGGTTGCTTCTGATGTTGCAGCCCGTGGTCTCGATATTCCAGCCGTAAGCCACGTATTTAACTATGATGTTCCTACACATGCTGAAGACTATATCCATCGAATTGGTCGTACAGGGCGTGCAAATCGTAGCGGAAAAGCTTTTACAATTGTCACAAAAGCTGATCAAAAATATATCAATGCCATTGAGGAAATGAGTAATGAAAAAATTGAATGGCTCAATGGAGATCTCTCAACTTTAATAGCCGATGATCAAACAGAAGATATTGTTGTAAAGAAAAAGTCTTCAAAATCATCAAAGAAAACTGCTCCTAAAGAGCCTGTTGCTCACACTAAAAAATCTGTAGAAGAGAATAAAACAGAATATATCAAAAACGCAAATAATAAGGAGAAGCCATCTGAGCAACAACGCTCACGAAAAAATAAGAATTACACGCCCCTTGGATTTGGTGATGATATTCCTGCATTCATGCTCATAAAAACGCGTAGATAGACTCGTCCTTTACTCTCTGTAAGCATAAAGTAAATAAAAGATGCCTTTTAAAAGTTTCTCTTATTTCTTAGAGAGCCTTTCTATTACCTTTTCACGCCCTAAAAGCTGCAAAAGCTTTCCCATTTCAGGTCCATGATCCATGCCCGTAAGTGCTTGACGTAATGGCATAAATAAAGATTTTCCTTTCCGACCTGTTTTTTCTTTTAATGCTGTTGTCCAAATTTTCCAACTTTCCTCATTCAAAGCACCTTCAGGTAAGAAATCGAGTGATTGACGCACAAATGCACGATCCTCTAGTGCTACTGTATCAAAATTTTGTTCATCATGAATGATTTTCCACCACAAAACAGCATC
>NZ_JBHIQG010000572.1:0-1040 GCF_042196425.1 Bartonella sp. AD328YNZD
CTGTTTCTCGATGGGTATCCATGATTTACTTTTACTCTCCTCATCAGGATAGAGAGGAATATCAACATAAGGCGTTTTTGCAGAAATTTTACTTGAAAAGCCTCCAACTTGCCCCCCAAAATAAAAACCTGACCAAGAAAAAAGTGAAGAAGAAGCAACTTCTGAAGCAACATGTACAGACTCTTCAGGAACTACGACATCTGCAGCCTGTACTATAGAAGATGAAACCAAAGAAAAAACAGATGCTGTTATAAATTTTGTATTCATAAAATTATACCCCATTGCTAAATTTAAATATAATTAAAAATCACATTTAGAAAAACAAAGTTTTATAAAATTTTATACCAAAAAACCGCATGCACTCCTTTACATTTACATTTAAATATACCACTGCTAAATACATCATTACATCAAAATTGAATTTTATCAAATAAATTTTAATAACTATTAAAATATTATAATAATGAATACTTTAAATGACAAATCTTTAATAAAAATGTCTATTATATTTTTAAAAATGAGAAAATATAACACATTTTTTATCCAAATTACCGCATAAAAAATCATAAAATAGAATATTTCAAAGCATTTTTTCATGAAAAAATTCTGAAATGATGTAATTATTGTTAGCACATTGATATTTAATTAAAAATATTATAAATATAAAATAGTATAAAAATACCTCTATATGCTTACATATAAGTAGATTCTATGTATATAAAAAACTACATCTATCTTACACTGAAATCATACTACTACTTTTAAAGTATGAGATTATTAACAGGCGCAATATCTTTATCTTTCTAGAGATTATCTCAAAAAAGTCCTCAATCACTTTATTTAAAAATTGCTCTTCCCCTACTGATTTCTATATTATCATCTGCTTTTATTGCAAAACGGTCTTTATTAGGAAAAGTTATAAAACATCCTTTCATACAAATTGTAATTGTTTGATGCGTATTTAAAGAAATTTTTAAAGGTACACTTCCTTCAACAATAATGAGAGAGTGTATCTTTAAATCAGTATTTTTCACTGTTGC
>NZ_JBHIQG010000573.1:0-1038 GCF_042196425.1 Bartonella sp. AD328YNZD
CCTGGAATGAATGACAAACGCTTTATTCGTTCTGTTATTTATATTTGCGCGCATTCTGATGCTGGTGCGATGGGCATTATTCTCAATCAATTACACCATATTGATTTTCCAGAGCTTTTGCTTCACTTAGGAGTAATAGACAGTGGCAAAAAAAAATGTCTTTCTGAACCGATAAAAAATTTTCCAGTTCGCTATGGTGGTCCTGTTGATCCTTCACGTGGTTTTGTCCTTCATTCAGATGATTATGCTTGTGAAGAAACTGTTTTTATTGCAGAGAAGGTCTGTTTTACTGCGACAATTGATATATTAAAAGCGATTAGCTGTGAACAAGGTCCGCAGCATGCACTAGTAGCATTAGGCTATGCTGGATGGAAAGCAGGACAACTTGAGGCTGAAATTTCTACGAATGGTTGGCTAATCAGTTCTACATCACCTAGTTTTCTTTTTGAAAGTGATTTAAGTCGCAAGTATGACGAAAGCTTAACGCGCATGGGGATCAATCCAACCTATCTTGCTTCTGAAATGGGACATGCATAGAGTTTTGTTATTTTCTGAGTTTTTTAACTTTACACGTTATTCTATTCCTTATGTTTTTATTTTATAAGGGAAATGGCTCTGAACGAGAGTGATTAATTCTTCTATGGTAATTGGTTTCGTGACAAGTGTGCTTTGAACATATTTACAGCCTTCTTGACGGAGGAAGATTGCTTCTTTTTCACTTTCTACACCTTCTGCAATAATTTGCAAGTTAAGATCTGTTGCCATATTAATGATAGACTTGAGAACAAGTTTCTTCTTGAGAGAGTCGATTGAGATAAGTGAGCGATCAAGTTTAACCATATCAAATGGATAACGTACAAGATAGGTCAGAGACGAATAACCTGTTCCAAAATTATCGAGTGCAAGATTCATTCCAAGTATTTTAATTTGTTCAAGAAAGTGCGCTGATTGTTCAGGATTTTTTCTTAAGACAAATTCAGATATTTCAATCATTAAGCGTCCTTTGTGGAGCGGATGCCGAAGCAAAGCGGCACGCAA
>NZ_JBHIQG010000574.1:0-1037 GCF_042196425.1 Bartonella sp. AD328YNZD
GTTCAAGTCAACTAATAACTCAAATTGGTCTCCAGCATAACTTTTCCAACTCGAGTCGACTTGAATCTCCAGATTCGAGTCGACTAAAAAGTCCCACTTCGAACTAGTAGGTTTTGAACTATTTGAGTCGACTTGAAAGTCCAAGTTCAAGTCGACTCAAAACTCTAACTCAATTCTGTGAGTTTTAAGCCGTGTGAGTCAACTAGAATCTCCACTTTCTAGTCGACTCAAAACTCGAAAATGCCTAAATCAAGCTTAAACTCAACTTCAAGCCTAGGCAACTTCAATACAACCTATACAAGGTTAAAATCAAGCATTCTAAGCCCTCCGCGACTTAACCAAAGTCTCGTAATCAAGTGTTAGAACTCGCTAACACAATCTACCAACTATTCAAAGCTACAAGCTCACATTCTCAACATTCAAGACATAGTTCAAGTCAAGAACAAGTCTATAAGGTTCTAAAGCAAGCTAAGAGCTAACATCAACCCAAAATCACATGCATTATACAAGCATAGGCCCGGGGTTTCCGGGTCAAGTTTACAAAATTATACAAGTTTTTCCGGACCTCGCCCATACACCACCCAAAATAAAGTTTATACATGATATACAAACAACTTCGACTCTAAAGGCAAAAGTAGCTCGCCAAGCTACAAAACAACCTCCGATGGAGTCGGATACACAACTCCTCACGTTCTGGCCTCAGTAGGCCCTTCAGCACCTGAAAGGGGGAGGTTGCAGGGTGAATTAATGCATCCAAATGAAATATATACCATGTGGACATGAAGATGACCTAAAAGGCATTAAGTTTATATGCTCACACACAGCATGAAAGTTTATAAAACATATCAAAAATTCAACAGACGAACTATTGTAGCCTGCAAAACAGTTATGCAAGTTCATAACATATGCACATATGCACATAATTCACCCAGTTCATTCCAAGTCATGTCATACATATAATATAAAGTGTCAATTCTGGGAACATGTTGTAAAACTAGGCACACGACCCGTCCTAGATGGCCTGTCCTACATTCTTA
>NZ_JBHIQG010000575.1:0-1035 GCF_042196425.1 Bartonella sp. AD328YNZD
TCGATCCTGTCTAAACAAGATATTATTAATAAACAAGATATTTGTTAAACAAGGGGAGCGTGCGCCACAAAACGCCCTAAACACCGCATGAGTTTTTCAAACTCATAGGCTAACGCCAGGTTTGCGCTATCTTGTTTGATTTTGCTAACGCAAAACCATCTACGGCTAACGCCTACGATTTCAAACTGCGATGCGCTTTTGTCCATGCTTCGCTTATCTGTGTTTGCTTGTCAGCAAACAATCGGTGCAAAACCGCTTGAATGCTCGCTTACGCTCGCTCTGCGGTTTTGTATTGGTTGGATTGATAACACAAGATATATGCGCTTTTAGATCCTAAACTAGTGAGATTGGCTATCGGTAAGCAACTAAAAGGAAATGAAGTTGTTTGAAGTCAGTCAGATTGATTGAAATTTTTTCAGCGCTGTCAGTCAAAAAGTTTTTTTTTTCAACGCTAATGGCTTGAAAAAGTGATCATGACTTTTTGAATTTTTTCCAACACTCAGATTTTTAGCCAATTTTTGTGCTTCATTTGCCCTACAACCAATTCAAATCAAAAAACCGACTATTGATACCACCTGCAACTAAAAACGCTAAAAAACGAAAATACACAAGCAAACAAGAAAGATCAAAAAACGACCAAAAAAGGCCTCATTTTTCCTTGATTTTTTAGAACCAAAAAAAAGTGCAGGATAACACTTCAATTCCGTAAAAATTGAAGTCAATTTGACCTTACAGGTGGCTAAAACACGCACTTTTAAGATATTCTTAAATCAAACTTAATCAAAAAAACTTAAAAATGAGATTTTTTTTAGAATTTTGAGCCGCTAAAATTTCAAGAATGCGTGCAATACTGACTTTTTTAGATCGTGTTTTTTTCAAAAAGTTGGTTAGGAAGAAAAAAATTGAAGTTTTTTAGTGATCAAAAGAAGTGAAGTCTAAGACTTCATGAAATTTTTTCTTCATTGATTAGGTGGATCTTCTTGTGTGTTGTTGGTGAAAAGATCGCCTATATCGCGCTTCTTGATTTTTTCTATC
>NZ_JBHIQG010000576.1:0-1033 GCF_042196425.1 Bartonella sp. AD328YNZD
GCAGGGCATCAGCTTGACTTTTCACTTGTTACAAAAGAACGCATGATGCTCGCCAGTGTTGCTGTAGCAGAAAATGGTGACCTAGAGCCAATGCAACATCTGTTTGAAGATATCTCTAATCCCAATAAAATACTTCTTTTAAAGGAATTCATGAACAACATGAAAGAACTTGGACGCAATGTTAATGATCGTCCTGTTATGGTTGCAAAAGAAGGTGAAACCTACACAGGTACCTATAGGGGTGCTGGTTATGATAGCTTTGCTTTCAATGTGAAAGGCGCTTACATCATCGGCAATAAAGAACAGCTCACGCCAGAACAACTCAAAACATTAAAACCTGGTGATAGATTTACCTTTACCGTTCCCAAAACAAAAAAGCTTGAAAGCATTCTCATTCCAGAAGAAAGATTAGCCCCTTTGACAGAAAATGAAACGGCCCAAATGGTTGCAGAAGATTCTTGTGTCCACGCAAGCCTAAAACAGGTTCAGCAATTGTCAAAAATTGTTTATGGTAACGAAAAAACATTAAACAAACAGATGGTAGAAATCATCAAAAATCCAAGCTTAGGCCAACAGCTCGCTAACCAGATTGAAAGAGCACCGCACTCTATTTCTCATCTTGCCGGTTTCAGTTTATGTGGACTACAAAACCAGACACGTGCAAACGCTAAAAATCATCTTGAGATGCTCTGTACTGCCGTTGCAAATTTCGCGTATGCTGTAAAACATGCTGAAAAGGAAATTACGCAAGAACATGCAACAGAACAAAGTCGTCGTGCAAAAACGGTAGAAATGCCAAGTCAAAGCTTGCAAGATCTCTTCGCCTTGCCAAAAGAATTACAGCAAGAAGCTTTAGCAAAAAATCCTTCACTGCAAAAAGAGCTTACAAACTTTGCAAAAAGCATCAATAACCGCCTCTCACCAAATGAACATAAAGCAGTCCAAAAGAATGACTCTGAAACATTGGCTCAAAGTATTGGTGTATCAGAAAGTAAAGCTAGGCAAATTACAGAAATTATTAAGCAAACCAAAG
>NZ_JBHIQG010000577.1:0-1033 GCF_042196425.1 Bartonella sp. AD328YNZD
CTTTGGTTTGCTTAATAATTTCTGTAATTTGCCTAGCTTTACTTTCTGATACACCAATACTTTGAGCCAATGTTTCATACTCATTATTTTTGACTGCTTTATGTTCATTTTGTGAGAGACGGGTATTGATGTTTTTTACAAAGTCGGTAAGCTCTTTTTGCAGTGAAGGATTTTTTGCTAAAGCTTCTTGCTGTAATTCTTTTGGCAAGGTGAAGAGGTCTTGCAAGCTTTGACTTGGCATTTCTACTGTGGTTGCACGGCGCTTCTGTTCTGTTGCATGTTCTTGCGTAATTTCCTTCCCAGCATGTCTCACTGCATGGGCAAAATTTGCAACGGCAGTACAGAGCATCTCAAGATGATTTTTAGCGTTTGCGCGTGCCTGATTTTGTAGTCCACATAAACTGAAACCGGCAAGATGAGAAATAGAGTATGGTGCTCTTTCAATCTGGTTGGCGAGCTGCTGGCCTAAGCTTGGATTTTTGATGATCTCTACCATCTGTTTGTCTAATATTTTTTCGTTACCATAAACAATTTTTGACAATTTCTGGATTTGTTTTAAGCTTGTGTGGACGCAAGAATCTTCAGCAATCATTTCGGCTTTTTCATTTTCTGTCAAAGGGGCTAATCTCTCTTCTGGAATGAGAATACTTTCAAGCTCTTTTGTTTTTGGGACTGTAAAGGTAAATTTGTCACCGGGTTTTAATGTTTTGAGTTGTTCTGGCGTGAGCTGTTCTTTATTGCCGATGATGTAAGCACCTTTCACATTGAAAGCAAAGCTATCATAACCAGCACCCCTATAGATGCCTGTGTAGGTTTCACCTTCTTTTGCAACCATAACAGGACGATTATTAACATTGCGCCCAAGTTCTTTCATGTTACTCATGAATTCCTTTAAAAGAAGTATTTTATTGGGATTAGAGATATCTTCAAACAGATGCTGCATTGGCTCTAGGTTCCCATTTTCTGCTACAGCAACACTGGCGAGCATCATGCGTTCTTTTGTAACAAGTGAAAAGTCAAGCTGATGCCCTGC
>NZ_JBHIQG010000578.1:0-1032 GCF_042196425.1 Bartonella sp. AD328YNZD
CCTGGAATGAATGACAAACGCTTTATTCGTTCTGTTATTTATATTTGCGCGCATTCTGATGCTGGTGCGATGGGCATCATTCTCAATCAATTGCATCATATTGATTTTCCAGAGCTTTTGCTTCACTTAGGAATCATAGACAGTGGCCAAAAAAAAAGTCTTTCTGAACCGATAAAAAATTTTCCAGTTCGCTATGGTGGTCCTGTTGATCCTTCGCGTGGTTTTGTCCTTCATTCAGATGATTATGCTTGTGAAGAAACTGTTTTTATTGCAGATAAGATCTGTTTTACTGCGACAATTGATATATTAAAAGCGATCAGTTGCGAACAAGGTCCGCAACATGCACTGGTCGCATTAGGCTATGCTGGATGGAAAGCGGGGCAACTTGAGGCAGAAATTTCTACAAATGGGTGGCTAATCAGTTCTACATCACCTAGTTTTCTTTTTGAAAGCGATTTAAGCTGCAAGTATGATAAAAGTTTAACACGCATGGGTATCGATCCAACTTATCTTGCTTCTGAAATGGGACACGCGTAGAGTTTTTTCTAAGCTTTTTAACTTTACACGTTATTTTATCCCTTATGTTTTTATTTTATAAGGGAAATGGCTCTGAACGAGCGTAATTAATTCTTCTATGGCAATCGGTTTCGTCACAAGTGTACTTTGAACATATTTACAACCTTCTTGACGGAGGAAGATTGCTTCTTTTTCATTTTCAACACCTTCTGCGATAATTTGCAAATTAAGATCTGTTGCCATATTAATGATAGACTTTAGAACAATTTTCTTCTTAAGAGAGTCGATTGAGATAAGTGAACGATCAAGTTTAACCATATCAAATGGATAACGTACGAGATAGGTCAGAGACGAATAACCTGTTCCAAAATTATCGAGTGCGAGATTCATTCCAAGTGTTTTAATTTGTTCAAGAAAGTGCGCTGATTGTTCAGGATTATTTCTTAAGACAAATTCAGATATTTCAATCATTAAGCGTCCTTTGTGGAGCGGATGCCGAAGCAAAGCGGCACGCAA
>NZ_JBHIQG010000579.1:0-1032 GCF_042196425.1 Bartonella sp. AD328YNZD
TTACAGCAACAATGTTAATGAGGCGTTAGCGAACTCTTAAAGAAGTATGAAAATTGTACTTTTATGAGCTACTTGGTGTTTTTTATTACTAAAGTTAAAGAATGGATTATATACAATCGAACAGATAAACTCTTAGAAAATTAAGATAAAAATGAAATAAGATTACAATCTTTTAAAAATATACTTTTAAATTTTATTTTTTTCATTTCTATATATTAATATAAGTATTATTTGAAACATTATTATGTAATTTTATGTTAAAATATTTTAAATTATTAATTTATAAAAATAAAAAATTTAATTACTATAATTATCGATTTATAAAATATCGATAAATATATTTACAAAAACTTATCATATTATTTTTTATTATGTTTATAGAATTTATTCGAAAATAATCATAATATATTACATGAATATTTTAATTTACAGATGGTGCTTTAGATGAAAAACTATTTGATGTTATTTAGATGAGTGACGGGTAAATGTACCTAAAATAGAATTATTTCATAAATGTAGAAATCAAGCAATATTATCATGAGAATTTTTAGAGGATTCTAAAATAGCTCATAAGGATGGCGTAAAGTTGAAATTATAGCTTATTGATTTGGAGGATGTGCATTCTGGTAACAAAAACAAAGAAACAATAAGTTTGGGAGAAAGTTTATATTTGTGTCAAGATAATGATTGAAATATTGATCACTTGTTTGGAATTCATTATTCGACTAATTTTAGGATGAATGTATGGTATATCATCTCAAAATAAAGGTTTCACTGAAAAAGAAGAATTTTGGAATGGTTAAAAAGAATAGACAAAGTTCATGATCTGACAGAGTTGATAAAAATAGTTGAATATATCTGTAGCCTTTAAGCTTACAATGATTCTCTATTAAAGAATCTGACTTAAATCTTTATAAAATGCTTTATATGTCGAAATGTTTATAAAATTTTATTGGGGACTATTGGGCATGCGTATAACAATGTTTTGAATTTTTGTTTGTGTGTATTACAGATATCTACAGTTAAAACTCC
>NZ_JBHIQG010000580.1:0-1030 GCF_042196425.1 Bartonella sp. AD328YNZD
TTAAAGCCTGCCTCACGATATGTCTGCTCTGAAGGATCAGGAACAAGATAGTGTGCACTAACCTTTTCTCCTGTAAGCGCCATAATCGAGGCTTTAAAATCAATAGCCGTATAATGCATAACGAGAAAATGAACGCGACGACTAAAACTCTTGACAGAACGATAACTGTTGTAATCAATCTGATACATAAAAGCCCTTTCTTTTTTGCTTAAAAAGACCACTGCGCATCACAACATATTAGGATACGAACTGTTAAAAAATGCAATAAACTCCCTATTTAGATACTAAGAATTACGACTAAAATTTGTTCATCAAAAACATTGACACTCTTATCAACAATTAAGACACATTTTTATTTCTCTCCCACACACGCATAAAATGTTTTTAACCACATTAAATATTTTTCCCAAAAAAATTCACAAATGACCAATCAAAAAGAAAACAAAAGCGTAAAATGATCACTCCTTAAATCTTCACGTCTTACAGAAAAATAGTTCGTCCTGTTATAAAATTGAAAAATATAGCCCCTCGGAAGTGAACCCCCAACGATCATGCAATCACACAAAAACTTAAAGGAAAAATTTTATGAGCTCTTTACAGCAATTTATTATCAGATAACAGAACGGCACATGTTCGCAATAAACTCTTCACGGACATATTGTTCAATAAAGTTTGCAAAGCTTTCCTGTAAATAACATAACCTCTTGTTTTTTCACAACATCTCTGTTTGATTTACAAAGAATCTCAATTATTTACAACGCTTAAGGCACACAAAGTCTCTGGATTCCTTGTCATAGGCTCTATAAAATGTAACATATTGATTTATAATAATAATTAATCATTATAAATATTAAATGTAGCGAGCCTAATATCGTTAAGTTTTTCTTAATTTTGAATCAATCAAAGTCATTCATTTACGCATCAAAGAAAATTTACCCTATAGACAAAAACCACTGAAGAAAAAGATCAAAATACTTCTTATAATAGAATGTTCAATAATTTAGGCAATATTTTACATCCCCATAGAGGT
>NZ_JBHIQG010000581.1:0-1028 GCF_042196425.1 Bartonella sp. AD328YNZD
TCTGTATTTTGTGATGTCATAAAATACACCCTCCAGATAATAAAAAACCCCGCATTTGCGGGGATTTTGAACTGTACCACACCCTCATTTAGATACAGTACGACCAGTGCCGTATTTGTCATTAAATACGATTTGCTACACTTTGTCAACATAAAAATAACACATATTGATAATTTCAAAGGGAATCTGTATGAAGCGAAGATGTAACAATGAAAAACAAGATAAAATCTAATGTTATTATCGTATTTAAAGAAAATTGCCTTATTCGGAATAATAAGTATCTTATTCACTAGCCATATAAGTAGTCAATCATTAGCAGAAGATAGGTATTTAAAACTATGCCCAGATGGCCAAATTCCTGTTTTGCGTGATGTACGAAATCTATCTTCTTTTGTTACTTGTATTTCAGAAGAAATATTGGATTATAATTTTAATAAGTTTAAAAAACTCAGAGAAGAACTCGGAAATGACATTAGACTAGCTTCTATAAGTGAAAAAGACTATTATGAATTATTAAAACATCATTCTAAAAAAAAACAAATAATAGAATGGTTCGTAATAGGCTTTATAATAATCACCATAATGTCTCTTCCGATTAACATACTCTGGCGATTTAGGTTAAGGATTCCTGCGCTTTTATTTGCAATAATGACCGCCTTAGTTATTACTGCTATACCATATATGTATGATATGTATGACTGGTAGTATCTCTTTCAAATCTACTTTTTTGAAAAGTACTTATGAAGCGCATTAAGAGCAATCCGTAATGAATTCACAAGGTATGGTAGCATTTTATCTTCTATAACGAGGGACTGTAACGCAGCATAAAGATTATACTGTCTATAGAGACATTGGGCTTCTTTTAGTATATCTTGTACGGCTTGATAGTGATTTGTTGCTTTTTGAACCCATTGTTCAAAGCTATCTGGATCTGAATTTGTAGACACATCATCATAAATTGCATTAGGCAAGCCCTTTGCACAAAGGTAATTATTTCTTATCTGTAAGTACTGTTGCGCGGCATCATA
>NZ_JBHIQG010000582.1:0-1024 GCF_042196425.1 Bartonella sp. AD328YNZD
AATTCCTTGCCATGGCTTCAATGTGAAAGCTTTGCGCCCCCGCTTGAAATGATTGATCCAAACAAGGATATCACGGCAGAAAAAGAAGAAATTCGTGCTGGCTTGAAAACACGACGCATGGCACTGGCCGAGCGCGGCTTTGATATCGACAGCATTCATGCCGAACTGCAAGAAGAGCACACAGACGCTCGTGCACGCGGCTTATCTTTTGACACGGATATGGCAGCGCCTTCTGGTGAAAATCAAGCGATTGGTGATGAAGATTCAGAGACTTCTGAGACTTATGAAAACAACCAAGACAGTAAGGCGCAGACAAATGGTGAATAATCTCGACATGCCGTTTTTGGCATCACGGCTTTTTGGAGTTCCACACATGCTTGCCTCCACAAAGCTTGATATTATTCTCAATGCTCTTGCTCCACGGCTTTTTGCAAGTGAAAAGTTTCCCATTGAAGCTTATTCGCAAGGGAGTACAGAAGCTTTAAGACCACCAGAAACCTATGTGGTGCAAAACAATGTTGCTATAATACCGGTTCATGGCACGCTTGTACGCCGCGGTGCATGGCTTGGAGCTTTATCGGGATTGACGTCTTATGAAGGGTTAAGGGCTTCTTTTCGTGAAGCCATGGCACAGCCTGATGTTCATGCCGTCTTACTTGATATTGACAGTGGTGGTGGAGAAGCCGGTGGCATCTTTGATTTGGTTGAAGAGTTTCAAACCCTTTCAAAACAATATAACAAACCCATTTGGGCGCATGCCAATGAATTTGCTTGTTCTGCAGCTTATGCCATTGCTTGTGCGGCTTCTCAAATATGGGTTGCACGCACCGGTGTTGTAGGCTCGATTGGGGTTGTTTGCGCCCATCTTGACCAATCTCGTGCAGATGAGCAACACGGGCTTAAATGGACCTTCGTTTTTGAAGGTGATCACAAAACCCATGGCAATCCTCACGAACCCTTGAGCGATACAGCACAAATAAAAATGCAAGCCGATTGCGCCCTGCTCTACGAAATGTTTGTCGAT
>NZ_JBHIQG010000583.1:0-1024 GCF_042196425.1 Bartonella sp. AD328YNZD
AATTCCTTGCCATGGCTTCAATGTGAAAGCTTTGCGCCCCCGCTTGAAATGATTGATCCAAACAAGGATATCACGGCGGAAAAAGAAGAAATTCGTGCTGGCTTGAAAACACGACGCATGGCGCTTGCCGAGCGCGGCTTTGATATCGACAGCATTCATGCCGAACTGCAAGAAGAGCACACAGACGCTCGTGCGCGCGGCTTATCTTTTGACACGGATATGGCAGCGCCTTCTGGTGAAAATCAAGCGATTGATGATGAAGATTCAGAGACTTCTGAGAGTTATGAAAGTAACCAAGGTAGTGAGGCACATAAAAATGATGAATAATCTTGATATGCCGTTCTTGGCATCACGGCTTTTTGGGGTTCCACACATGCTTGCCTCCACAAAGCTTGACATTATCCTTAATGCTCTTGCTCCACGCCTTTTTGCAGGCGAAAAGTTTGCCCCTAAAGCTTTTGCGCAAGAAAATACAGCAGCTTTCAGACCCCCTGAAACTTACGTGGTGCAAAACAATATTGCTATAATACCCGTTCATGGCACGCTTGTACGCCGCGGTGCATGGCTTGGAGCTTTATCGGGATTGACTTCTTATGAAGGGTTAAGAGCTTCCTTTCGTGAAGCCATGGCACAGCCTGATGTTCATGCCGTCTTACTTGATATTGATAGTGGTGGGGGAGAAGCCGGTGGCATCTTTGATTTGGTTGAAGAGTTTCAAACCCTTTCAAAACAATACAATAAACCCATTTGGGCGCATGCCAATGAATTTGCTTGCTCGGCGGCTTATGCCATTGCTTGTGCGGCTTCTCAAATCTGGATTGCACGCACCGGTGTTGTAGGCTCCATTGGGGTTGTTTGCGCCCATCTTGACCAATCCCGTGCAGATGAGAAATACGGGCATAAATGGACCTTTGTCTTTGAAGGTGATCACAAAACGCATGGCAATTCTCACGAACCCTTGAGCGATACAGCACAAATAAAAATGCAAGCCGATTGCGCCCTGCTCTACGAAATGTTTGTCGAT
>NZ_JBHIQG010000584.1:0-1023 GCF_042196425.1 Bartonella sp. AD328YNZD
TTTCAGCGGTATCATAGATCATTACTAATTCGATATTAGCTGCTTGTGCTGCTTCAAATATAAACGGGAGCTTTGTATTGCGCTGGCAAACTAACGCGAGTTTTTTCATTTTGTTTCCTTATTAAATTTGGAATTTGTGGCACGACGTTTTTGTTGCCATCCAGATACCTTTGATGCATCTATAAATAAGAATGTCATTCCTATAACAGCCATCATCATAGCAATTATTTTGATAATGTTGAGAGAAGGGCTCGAGCCGATTATCCATTCACATGTAACCACTGTAAAAGGGGATAATACGCCAATAGTGTTGGCGTATAATACACCTCCCTCAGCTAAAACTTTTTGGTACAAAACGTAAACTGGTGCCGAGCAAATAGTTCCTAAAATCAATATCTTAAATACATCTTCTAACTTAAGATATAAGAGTGGGGCAGGATCAAAAATGAATAATGGCATAAATGATGCGGCAGAAATTGTTGTAATCCAAGCCAGTGAGGTGAGCAAAGGTAAATGTTTAAGATAACGTTTAGACAATAAGCCATAAGCAGAGTAAGAAAGTGCTGCTGTTAAGGCAAGACCTACTCCTATCAGGTTATAATATCCACCTTCTCCACTGTTTATATTGAATGCTACAGCTGCTACACTGACAATTATCACTCCACTAAGCTTCAGCCATGAGAATTTAAGGACATTTGTCAATGCACCTAATATATAAGTAATCCCTGGAATAGTAGCAAGCACCATGGTTAAATCACTAGCTTTGAGTGATTTTAATGCACCAAAACTGCATACAAAATACAGCGAGAATCCTAACACTGAGAGAATAAAAAAAGCAGGTATCATGGAAAGCAATGGTAGGGATCTGAAAACGGCTTTCTCACGAAATAGTGCAATTAACCATAAGGCGGCAGCGGTGGCAAACAACCTAAGTTCAACCGCATGCATGACGGGTATATTGCTAACCAAATTCTTAGATAATAACCAACTTATGGAAAACAATGCTAGAATAGCAAAGGTAAA
>NZ_JBHIQG010000585.1:0-1023 GCF_042196425.1 Bartonella sp. AD328YNZD
GGAGTTTTAACTGTAGATATCTGTAATACACACAAACAAAAATTCAAAACATTGTTATACGCATGCCCAATAGTCCCTAATAAAATTTTAGAAATATTTTGATATATAAAGCATTTTATGAAGCTTTAAGTAAGATTCTTTAATGAAAAACCTTTGAAAACCTCAAGGTCACAGACGTATTTACCTATTTTTATCAGATCTGCCAGATAATAAACTTTACCTCCTCTTTTCAGTCATTGTAATTTTACAATGAAAGCTTTATTTTGCAACGACATACTATATCCTATAAATAATTCTAAAATTTTCTGAAGAATGCATTTCAACAAGTGAATAATATCTCATCATTATTTTGATACAAAGATAAAACGTCTCCCCTAAAATTATTGTTGCTTTATTTTTGCTACCTGAATACAGACCCTCCAAATCGATAAGTTATAATTTCAACTTTATGCCATTTTTATAAATTATTATAAATTCTTTTAAAAATTCTCATGATAATAGTGCTTGGTTTCTAGATTTATTAAATACCCTCTTTTAGACATCTTTAGCCCTCCCTCATCTAACAGAGGAATCGCATCAGATATCTAACTCACTATCTGTAAATTAAAATATTCACATAAATATATTATGATTATTTTCAGATAAATTCTATAAACAAAGCAAAAAACAAATATAACAAATTTTGTATAAGTATATTTATTGATATTTTATAAATATGACAATTATCGTGATTAATATTTAATTTATTATAACATTATATCTATAGTTTTATAATATTAATAATATTACATAAATATATTTTAAAGAATATTTATATATGAAAAATTAAAAAATAAAATTACAACATTTAAAATTTTGTAATTTTATTTTAACTTTATTTTAATTTTCTAAAAATCTATCTGTTCGATTGTATATAATCCATTCTTTAACTTTAGTAATAAAAAATACCAAGTAGCTCATAAAAGTACAATTTTCATACTTCTTTAAGAGTTCGCTAACGCCTCATTAACATTGTTGCTGTAA
>NZ_JBHIQG010000586.1:0-1023 GCF_042196425.1 Bartonella sp. AD328YNZD
TACAATTTGATTTAAAACTAATGTATTGCCCATGAATTTTTTTAAAATTATAGTTTAATCCATATTTTATTTAAAAATTGCGATTTTTCCTGGAACTCTCAGAAAACTATATTTTGCTCCCAAACTTTATGATGGTTACAGTATGATTGAAAAATACAGTTTTGTCTATGAAATTTTTTAAAATTACAGTTTCACTCCACACTTTTTTAAAATTACAATTTCTCACATGAAATTTATCAAAATTGCAGTTTAACCCCATAGTGTATGAAGGTTACAATATGATTAAAATTACAGTTTTGTCCCAAACTTTCAGAAATTCATAGTTTTGACCCTAAACTTTCTTAAAATTATAATTTGATCCCAAATTTTATGAAGGTTAAGGTTTGATAATAAATTACAATATTAACCCCAGACTTTCTAAAAATTACAGATTAACCTCTGATCATTGTAAAATTTTAAATTTTACCTCGTACTTCTTAAAAATTACAGTTTGATCCCATATTTTTTGAAAATTTTAGTTTTACCCTAGAACTTTCTAAAAATTACTATTTGTCACCAAATTTTATGAAGGTTACAGTTTGATTAAAATAACAATTTTGTCCACAAACTTTCTGAAATTACAGTTTCCCCCAAAACTTTTCTTGAAATTACAGTTTGATTTCTATTATTTTTGAAAATTATAATTGTACCTGAACACTTTCTTCAAAATACTGTTTGACCCCAAACTTTTTGGTGGTCACAATTTGATTGAAAACTAATGTTTTGACCATAAAATTTTTAAAAATTATAGTTTGATCCCTATTTTTTTTTAAATTACTGTTTTCCTCAAAAATATCAAAAAATTACACTTTGACCCCAAACTTTATGAAGGTTACATTATGATTGGAAAATACGATTTTGCCTATGAAATTTTTAAAAATTACAATTTGATGCCTGAATTTTTTTAAATTATAATTTCACCCTTGAATTTTATGAAAATTGCAGTTTAATCCCAAAATTTATGTAGGTTACAATATGATCAAA
>NZ_JBHIQG010000587.1:0-1022 GCF_042196425.1 Bartonella sp. AD328YNZD
CGTATTTGTCATTAAATACGATTTGCTACACTTTGTCAACATAAAAATAACACATATTGATAATTTCAAAGGGAATCGGTTAAGCAGTGTTCTAAACAGTGGATCGTCAAAAAAGAGAAGATAATGATTATAGAAAATTTATGCTTTATTGGAGTTTTGATAGCATTGTTTTTATTAATGCTATTCAATGCAATACATGCCATTAAAAAAGCAGGAAAAAAAGGGAAAGAAATAGTTGCATACTGCACTGTACTATTTTTACCAACGTTTGTTCCATGGATTCCTACACTTATAATATTTAATTCTAACCTTATAGGAAATGATCTACAAGAAAAAGTGGCTGCTCTATTGCTAGCTATATCTGCCGTGAGTTTTATCATGTCATGTATAATGATAAAAACAATGCGTGAAGATGGTCTACAAGATAACATTAAAGATATAGCTTTAATAACTTGTGGAATACCACTTCTAATTTGTGGTTTCATTGGTGGTATAATTGCACTTTTTATGTGGAATATAACAATAGGGATAATAATTTTAGGGTTATTAGTTTTAATCGGTATAGGTATAAAAGAACGTTTGAGAGTGATTTTGGGAATAATTGGAGTAATATTGGGGTTAATACTAACGATAGCGTTGATCAAGTTTATTTGGAAAATTGTCTAATGAAAAGTACTTCTGAAGCGCATTAAGAGCAACGCGTAATGAATTCACAAGGTGTGGTAGCATTTGATCTTCTACAACGAGGTACTGTAGCGCTGCATAAAGGTTATACTGTCTATAGAGGCATTGGGCTTCTTTTAGTGCCTCTTGCACGGCTTGATAGTGATTTGTTGCTTTTTGAACCCATTGTTCAAAACTATCTGGATCTGAATTTGTAGACACATCATCATAAATCGCATTAGGCAAGCCTTTTGCACAAAGGTAATTATTTCTTATCTGTAGGTACTGTTGCGCGGCATCATATTGCTCTTGAGTAATCACGCCTTGCAAACAAAGACGCCCGATATAGGTACCAGAAA
>NZ_JBHIQG010000588.1:0-1021 GCF_042196425.1 Bartonella sp. AD328YNZD
AAATTAGGCTGTCTGCCGGTTTCTGAGATTACACAAACAGAGATACGCAACACGCTTGCCCCTATTTGGCATACAAAAGCTGGAACAGCAGAGAAAGCACTCATTCGCCTTAATATATGTCTCAAACATGCGGCTACCTTAGGATTGGATGTTGATTTACAAGCAGCAGAAAAAGCACGCGCTCTTTTAGGCAAACAACGTTATAAAAAACAAAATATACCTGCCATGGATTGGAGAGATGTGCCGGCTTTTTATAAAACACTTTGTCAAAAAACAACCCTAACACAACTGGCTTTGCGGTTGCTTATTCTGACAGGCGTTCGCACACATCCTTTACGTTATATTCATAAAGATCAAGTTGATGGCGATATCTGGACCATACCTGCTGAAGGTATGAAAGGTAGACGTGATGCTACAACAGAATTTCGTGTGCCTCTATCATCTGAAGCATTAGACATTTTAAAACAAGCACGATTGCTTTCTCGTAATGATTTTTTCTTTTCTGCAACCGGTCGGGGGGCTCTTGCGCAGAAGTGTATGGCTCAATATATGAGAGATAATAAACTTGATGCCTGCCCGCATGGTTTTCGCTCTAGTTTACGCGATTGGCTTGCTGAAACAACCGATGCCCCCTATGAGGTTGCTGAAACCATTTTAGGGCATGTGGTCGGTGGTAAAGTAGAGCGTGCCTATCGTCGTACTGACTATCTAGAACAGCGCCGTGTCTATATGGATAAATGGGCGGCTTATGTCACTGGTCAATCTTAAGATATGGGGTAATTTACCCCATGATCTGTGGATAACTTTCTCTCTCTTCTCTCTCATTCTTTCTCAATAAGACTCATAAATTATTACATCACAAATTATATGATAAAATATTGTTTTTTATAGACTAAATACCTTTCCAATGATTCAAAAATATGGTTAATAAATGCTTATGATTTGTTTCCATTTTTATAGTGAAAGGATTTTAGAATGACAGAAAATGATATTCTTTTAACAGACCGTGAAAGTGCAAAAT
>NZ_JBHIQG010000589.1:0-1014 GCF_042196425.1 Bartonella sp. AD328YNZD
ATCATTCTTATAATTTTGATTGCAAACCTTTTATCGGCTTGTGCATTAGCACCAAAGCTAAAACAGCCCAATGATAGAAACCGCGTGCCTATTAATAAAACAATCCCTGCCGAAATCAAGCGAGGAGACAGATGAAAAAGCGATTTATTATAACAGGAATGATTACCCTTTTGGGGATGATAAATTTAACTCTAACATCTAATTTTAGTTGGGGTTCTGAGAATAAGGATTCAACTGCCCAAACTCTTTTGCCTTTTTCAAAAGAAGAATATCTGAAAATTATTGAGTTGTTAAAACAACAAATTACAACAAACGAAAACCAGATCGAAAACGCGAAAAAAATCCATCAGTCTATAACAGAAAGTGTAAAAGAGCAAATGAACATCTTACAAAAAAGAGCATTATTAGACAGAAACAATGTCCATTTTTTGCAAGATCTGCTCTACCAACCCCCCCACGAAAACTACAGAAGGAATGTAGACATAATCCACAGGCATGGTTATATAGAACCCTTTATAACTGCGGTTAAGAGCGAAGATATGAGGGCCATCTTCTCGGCATTGCCGCAGAAGAGAATATACAATATAATTAATACACGTCTTAACTATAATGGAATTATCGAGAAAGCCGTAAGTTTGCAGGCTTTCCAAGACGCAGAGAAGCGCTTTACACAAATTGCTGATTTCTTAAATGATATAGATAAAACAACAAATTTGAGAGAAGTTTTCGAGTTGCAAACACGCATTAAGAGCATGTCATCCATGCTCCAAAATGAATACACAAAGTTACAAATGGTCAGAAATTTAAGCAACAATGAAGAGACTCTTATCGATGTACAAAAACGCCTATTGTATAAAAGAATTATAAACTCTGCCAACAAAAAAATCCCCCAAATAAGATTGAACTAATAAAACTCTTTACAACATTGACTTTTTTCATGAAAACAAAAGCCACTGTAGAAGGTTCAGTACTCTCTGAACAATCAAGAGAGACACAAATATTTTATCAAAGCCA
>NZ_JBHIQG010000590.1:0-1014 GCF_042196425.1 Bartonella sp. AD328YNZD
ATAGCGAAAAACCAAGGAATGAGTAAAATCGCCCAAAATACAGGGCTATCAAGAGAGTCTCTTTATCGTTCTTTAAGTGATAAAGGCGACCCACGGCTTTCTACTTTTCTCAGTGTTTTGAGTGCTTTAAATTTGCAGATTAGCTTAACGCCTATCCAAAATAATTGTAAGGAACAAGCAGCTTTAGAAGAAGCATCTTGACTACCTCCCCACCTTTAAAGATGGGGAAGGGAGGTATTTAAGCAATCTTTTAAATGAGGGGCTCTACATCTGGTTTATAACCTATCATGTATCCTCTTCGTCCATATGGATAACGCCTTCGCCTTCGTCGCATGCGTTTGGTGGAGCGTTTGGGTTAAGGGTATCATCTTTGTCTGGTGTGGTGTTTGCAACGTTTCCAGCTGTGTCTTCTTGGGCTTCATCAAAAAGTTCACAATCTATTTTTGTGGTGTAACCACCTGTTTTATCAAGTTTGTGCTTAACACTTTTGATGCGCCATTCTGCTGGAATATAAGGGCGGAAAGGGGGCTCTTGAACAAGCTTTGCTTCTGCTTGTACAAACGGATTACCGCCGATATCACATGAGAAAGAAGACTTACCGCGTGATGATTTATTGCGATAAGCAGCAATGGCCGCAACAGCCTCTGATTGGTTATGGTAGGTGTATTTGAGTTCATGAAACGGCGGATTACCAACTTCGACTTCCTTTTTTTCACCAGTGCGAATATCATGATAGCTTGCAATAACACCGCCTTTTTTCTCTTCTTCTTGCTCTTGATTTTCAGGCGTTTTGGCTTCCGTCTCTGCTTTAGGCAAATTGGGGGCGTCATTTTCATCCATATGGATAACATCTTCGCCTTCTTCAACTTCTTCTGGTTCTCGTGCATCAGCGGCGGCTTTTTGATCATCTCCTGCCTCTGTTGCTAAGCCATTGGCCGCTCCTGCTTCATCACGCGCACTGTATTTAAAATCCCAAGAGGTACAGAGTTTTTCATGGATAATAACAACGGGGAG
>NZ_JBHIQG010000591.1:0-1014 GCF_042196425.1 Bartonella sp. AD328YNZD
TTATAGAGTGTGAAAGTTCCAGGAATAAAGGAAAGAGGAGGACGGGCAGAAATGGCACCAATTTTAAGTGATGTACCGGCTGGAACGGGTAATGTAACATTTTTCAAATTGACTTTACCTAAGATGCTCACTTCAGATGTTTCTGCTTTTATGGCGTGACGGGTTATCTCTTTCCTTACAAAATTGTCAAGATAGGGTTTTGCGATATAAAATCCACCAACCATTATAATTGCCAAGATAGCAACAAATCCAATAATGCAAGTAAGCCAATATCTTAGGTGACTTTGATACCCACTATTAAGATTGACCATTTTTTCTTCTTTCATTTTTATCACTCATTAAATTGAGAGTGAAGATAAACTCTTTTTAAGCAACGACAAAGGTTAAAATATAGCGTGTACCAGTTTCAACAGTCATTTATGCCCTATATTAGAGGTATTCTTATCTTTTTAGCAATATAGCTTTATCAAATTTTATCAAATTTCTTTGGATTCAGCACTTTATAGAAAACCACACATAATAAAGAGAGGTAAGTTTATGCACATCATAATTTTTATCACTTTAAATTATCTTAAAATATTCCTATGTCTGCTTTTATCTTGCTGCTGTTTATAGGAATATTTAAAACATCAAAGATATGTTTTTATTCATTATAATTTAATGGGGAGAGGTGAGTGTTATGACAGAAAATCAAATAATGACCTTTTTGATCATTGGTCTCATGATGGTTGTTTTTATTTGGGATCGATTTCGTTATGATCTCGTCGCTATTTGTACATTGTTAATAGCTTGTGCTCTTGGTCTTGTTAGTCCGAAGGAGGCTTTTAGCGGTTTTAGTAATGATATCGTTATTATCGTGGGGAGTGTGTTTGTTGTCAGTACTGCTGTATCTCGCTCTGGTATAATGGAATTTATTATTCAACGAATATGGCCAGAGGTGAAATCGGTGCGTCTTCAATTAGCTTTTTTGGTTATTTCTGTTGTCGTGTTATCAATGTTCGTTAAAAACATTGG
>NZ_JBHIQG010000592.1:0-1012 GCF_042196425.1 Bartonella sp. AD328YNZD
AAACCCATTTCAATTCCTTCTGGAGTTACTGCTACTGTTGAAGGTCAGCTGGTTAAGGCAAAAGGTCCAAAAGGTGAACTCAGTTACGTCGTTAATGATGAAGTCTTAGTCAAACTTGAGGAAAATGTTATATCAGTTGCGCCGCGGGATCAATCAAAAGATGCGCGCTCTAAATGGGGTATGTCGCGCTCAATGATTGAAAACATTTTTTGTGGTGTAAAAGATGGTTTTGAAAAGAGATTGGAAATCAATGGGGTTGGTTATCGTGCTGCTTTGCAGGGTAAGGATGTTCAACTATCTTTAGGTTTTTCGCATGATGTGGTTTATAAAGTTCCATCAGGTGTTACTGTAACTGTTCCTAAGCCCACGGAGATTGTTGTTTCTGGAATTAATAAACAGCAAGTTGGGCAAGTCGCAGCAGAGATTCGCGAGTATCGTAGACCTGAGCCTTATAAGGGTAAAGGCGTTAAACATGCAGATGAACATATCTTCCGTAAAGAAGGTAAAAAGAAATAAGGATTTTGTATTATGGTTTCATCTAAGGACATTATCCGGCGTCGTGCAAGACGTGTTCGTCGTAGGATCAAAATGGTTTCTCATAATCGTCCTCGACTTAGTATTTATCGTTCAAATCAGAATATTTATGCTCAAGTTATCGATGATTTACGGGGATGTACACTTGTTTCAGCTTCTACTCTTGAAAGTGATTTAAAGAAGTCGTTAAAGAGTGGTGCTGATAAAGAAGCTGCCTTTGCTGTTGGTAAGTTAATTGCTGAACGTGCGAAGCAAGTTGGTGTGAGCGACGTGGTTTTTGATCGTGGAGCCTATGTGTACCACGGTCGTGTCAAGGCTTTGGCTGAAGCTGCTCGTGAAGGTGGTTTGAATTTCTAAAATTTCCTCTTTATGAGTGCGTAAGGAGAGTTTAGAGCATTTCATTTAGGTTCTTCTGGTTTGATGAGGAGCTTTATTATCGTGCTTCCGGAAAAGAAAAAGGAATGAGGAATGGCACAAA
>NZ_JBHIQG010000593.1:0-1009 GCF_042196425.1 Bartonella sp. AD328YNZD
GTGAAAGAATTTGTACGGATACCGGATCGTGATTGTAGCATAGAAGATCTTGTGAAACGACACGAAACTCACACAACAATTCTTAAAAAACGAGAAGAATGGCATAAGTCAAAATTTGATAGTTGGATGAGATGGCATGAAGCCACTCTTGCAGAGCGAGATAAGTCAATTGAACAACAGCAAGTAGTACTTGAAAACCTATTCTCTTTAATTAAGCAAAAAAATAAGACACTGTATGAACAAAGATTAAAGTTGGCTTCACAAATGGAGCTAATTAATAAATTAAATAATAAAATCATTTGCTTAATTAACAAAAAAGAAGAACCAAGATTGATCGATTTTACTTTTGCAGGAGAAGTTTTTTAACTTGCGTCATTTGAGCCAAAAATCAAGATTGTTTAATTAACAATGAATCATTGCGAGGTTCCTTTTTCACAAACATTTTTGCAAGACAGGCAATCACAACGCGCTCTGTCACAACAGCACCCTTCACACTCTTAAAGAAGAAAGATCAGAGATGATAGATGTCCCACATATCACTATAAGTAAGGTCAAGTTGATTAATCTTGTTAATAAGATTGGACGTGAAGATATATATTATGGTGTTCGCTCGCCTAATCAGACATGTGAAAGTTGCATAGATCCCTCATCAACAGGTTATCTTGTCTATATACTGCAAAATATTTTTGCGCGTGATGATAGAAATTATTTTCCGTTATTGCCATACGATGATTTTAATCAATGGTTTTCATCTGCCTTTACGCAAGCTTTTACAACTTGGTTTGATAATTATTTTTCTCAAGATTTGTCATCTTTTCATCGCCTAAATGAGCTACTTTTGTTTACAGCTTTAGTCGAAAGTAATCTTGGCTTCTTAAGGGATGACCTCATCAAAAAAAGAGAAGAAGAAATCAAATTAATAAATGATGCGTGTAGTGTGCGTCTGAATTGAGTTAATCCACTTTTTTAAAGTCTATGAGGTCGGTTTGTGTTGTTACAGTCATTTTTG
>NZ_JBHIQG010000594.1:0-1009 GCF_042196425.1 Bartonella sp. AD328YNZD
TTCATGGTGGTCGATTAGCCGCTATGCCTGGAAAACTTAAAAATGATGAAGGTGATCTTTTTGTATTACGTCCTCTTGTCTATGCTGCTGAAGAAGATATGGAAAAATTTTCTCAAGCAATGCAATTCCCAATTATTCCTTGTAATCTTTGCGGCAGTCAAGATGGGTTACAACGTAATGCAATGAAAGAAATGCTGAAAAACATTGAAAAACAAATGCCAGGACGTAAAGATACGATGATTCGCGCTTTAACAAATGTGCGCCCAAGTCATTTGCTTGATAAGAAATTCTTTGATTTTAAAACGTGTTAATAAAAATTAGATATTAAAAAAAATAAGTTTAAAGAGTTTAAGATAAGAGACTTATTTATAATGATAATTTATTTTTTTCATTTAAATATCGTCAGATTGTTTTGTTTCAAATTCTCTTATATTGCATCCATAAAAAACATCCGTTTGCATATCACAAAGGAAATTCTTGTGTGCATAAAACACTCTTGAAAAAAGTTTCCTTTCACTAACCAATGACTGTCGTAATATGAAAAATGAAAAAATAATACGGCTGTCGATTTGCTCTTTTGTTAATTAAAAATGGGAAACCTTGTGGATTTTATTCTTTTGCGCCGCCGTCACCGTCATTTAAAGCTCATTTATAAGGTATTAAATTAAGAGAATATATAACTGCTTGGTATTTTGGGAGTGTATAGCAAACATTCAGAGCAAAGATTGCTCGTAAATTCTCATGAAGTAAGCTATATAAGTGATCAAGTTCGATTGTGAGTAGCTGATCTTTTTATAAACCGATGCTAATAGAAATCTTCATCATTGAGGATAGGGAGGGAGTTAATTTTTTAAACTGCTATACCATAAAGGTCATAGGCATCCGATTGTTCGATTTTAACAGTGACAAATTCACCAACACGCAGTGGACGTCGTGATGATATATGGACAACACCATCTATTTCTGGAGCATCGTATTGACTACGTCCTTTGGCAACTTTTCCTTGACT
>NZ_JBHIQG010000595.1:0-1002 GCF_042196425.1 Bartonella sp. AD328YNZD
CTTTGGCTGCCAAAAAAATCAACACTCCAAGTATTGAACCAGAAGTAGCAGCATTAACCAGAAACAAATATCTCATGCGTCAAGCTTTTGCTAAAGCAGGCTTAAGAACACCAAAATTTCTGTATATAGATAATCCAGAAGACCTATCACAAACACAAACCTTAGACTATCCGCTCGTTATTAAACCCGTCTCTGGATGGGCGAGTACAGGCGTCATGTTAGCTAAAAATCCTGAAGAATTTTCTAAGCTCATCAAAGCTGTATGGAATATTCAGCATAAAGATATGGCACGTTTTAATGATAAAAATAAACCTGTAGGTTTAATTGTAGAACAATATTTGCCAGGAAAAGAATTTGTCGTAGAATGTTTTGTTGATACAACAGGTGTGCATGTTTTAGCCGTTGGCGACAAAGGACAACCTGAAGGACCATGGTTTGAAGAAACAATTTATCGTCAACGCTGTGATATAGATGATCCTTTAATTATTGCTTTATGTGAGGCTGCATGCTCTGGAGTCAAAGCTCTTGGTATAAATATGGGAGCTGCCCATGTAGAGCTACGCCTAGATGCTAATAATTTACCTTATATCATTGAGATCGGCGCTCGTATAGGTGGGTCAGGTGTCTCCCATTTTATTGTAGAACAAGGTACAGGAATTTCATTTGCAAAACTCTGTATGAATGCCGCTTTAGCTGAACAAAATTTAGATCTTCCTGATGTCCTCCCAGCTAAAAAAGTGGCTGCAAATTATATTATTCCTCTTCATGGGTATGGACGCTTCTCTGGATTTTTAGGTCTCGATAAGGTCGTACAACATCCACAAACTAGCAGAACTATCATTTTCTTTGAAACGGATCATATTTCACCACCTCCACCAGCATTTGGTGGATATCCTGGCTTTATTTTCTCTGTTCATGCCTCAAACAAAGAAGCGTGCAATTACCATAAATGGCTTGATGACACTTTAAACATCATATGGCAAAATACTGACTTATAAAAAC
>NZ_JBHIQG010000596.1:0-1000 GCF_042196425.1 Bartonella sp. AD328YNZD
GCCACCGACTGAGACCCCGGTTTAAGGGTATAAAGAGATCTCAGAGGTCAACATCCGACGGCGCGATGCGTTCTCGGGTGCCACTTTGGTTTGTTTGTTATGCAACAATGAGGTAAATGATGTTTGAATCTTTGCAAGAGCGACTTGGTTCTATCCTGTCTCATTTGACAGGGCGTGGCGCTTTATCTGATCAGGATGTTGCAGAGGCGCTGCGTGAAATTCGTCGCGCTTTATTGGAAGCCGATGTTGCTCTTGATGTTGTGCGCTCTTTTACCGATAGAGTTCGGGAAAAAGCTGTTGGGGCCGAAATCGTTAAATCGATTAAGCCAGGCCAAATGGTGGTTAAAATTGTTCATGATGAATTGGTTCATATTCTTGGAAATGAAAGTGTTCTGAGTGATTTGAATGCTCCTTCTCCAGTTGTTATTATGATGATTGGTTTGCAAGGTTCGGGAAAAACAACCACAACAGCAAAGCTTGCAAAACGGTTAACGGATAAGCACAATAAAAAAGTTCTCATGGCGTCATTAGATACACGCCGTCCCGCTGCACAAGAGCAATTGCGCCAATTGGGAGAGCAGGCGACACTTGCAAGCTTGCCTATTATTGCGGGACAGTTGCCCGTTGATATTGCATCACGTGCTGTGCAAGCTGCTAAATTGGGTGGTTATGATGTGCTTCTTCTTGATACGGCAGGGCGTAATCATATTGATGAAGCTTTGATGCTTGAATTGGCTGAAATTAAAGCGTGTTCCCTTCCTCATGAAATTATGTTGGTGGCTGATAGTTTGACGGGGCAAGATGCCGTTCATCTTGCTCGTTCTTTTGATGAGCGTGTAGGGATTACAGGAATTATTTTAACACGGATGGATAGTGATGGGCGGGGTGGTGCTGCTCTTTCCATGCGTGCTGTTACAGGCAAGCCAATTAAAGCAATTGGAACTGGTGAAAAAATAGATGCTTTAGAAGAATTTCATCCCAGTCGTATTGCTGATCGTAT
>NZ_JBHIQG010000597.1:0-999 GCF_042196425.1 Bartonella sp. AD328YNZD
GAACCACGATGTGGTCAAGGCGGTTGGACTTGGTATACAGGTTCAGCTGGTTGGTTTTATCGTGCCGCAACACAAGCAATTCTTGGAATACAGCGTCAGGGAGACCTATTGTTTTTGCAGCCACATTTACCCTCTATTTGGCCAAAATATGAAGCAACAATGAAGTTTTATGATGCCGTTTATAGCATTAAAGTAAAATGGGGACCTAAAAATATGCTCTATGTTAATAGCAAAGAATATACCGAATTTCATACAGGGATAAAGTTACAAAAAACAGGTCAGCATGAAATTATACGTATTGTCAAATCTTAAAGATGAAAGATGAAAAAAGAGAGCAGACTTTTTATTCTTGTTCAAAACTGTAGAGTTGTTATATTGCACCGCCTATATTAGCCGTGTTGGTGCATAATGTTTTAGATTTTATGAAAATGAAAGAAAAAGGTTATGAATCATCCGGATATTGCTAGACGTGTTTACAATCACACTTGGAAACTTGATCCCATTATTCGGTCACTTCTTGATACGGATTTTTATAAGCTTCTAATGGTGCAGATGATTTGGGGGTTATATCCTAATGTTAATGTTACTTTTTCCCTCATAAATCGCTCTAAAACAATACGTCTTGCCGATGATATTGATGAGAGTGAATTGCGTGCCCAACTTGATCATGCTCTTAGTTTGCGCTTTACAAAAAAAGAAATGATTTGGCTTTCTGGTAATACATTTTATGGACGCAAACAAATTTTTGAACCGGATTTTCTTCAGTGGCTTGAGAATTTTCAACTTCCAGAATATGAACTCACCCGCAAAGATGGCCAATATATCCTTCATTTTCATGGACCCTGGGCCCATAGTTCCATGTGGGAAATTCCTGCCCTTGCTATTATTAGTGAATTACGTTCACGTGCTGCTCTCAAAAAACTAGATCGTTTTGCTCTTGATGTACTTTATGCGCGTGCTAAAGCAAAAATGTGGAGTAAAGTTGAACGTCTCAAAAAA
>NZ_JBHIQG010000598.1:0-998 GCF_042196425.1 Bartonella sp. AD328YNZD
GAACCACGATGTGGTCAAGGCGGTTGGACTTGGTATACAGGTTCAGCTGGTTGGTTTTATCGTGCCGCAACACAAGCGATTCTTGGAATACAACGTCAGGGAGACTTGTTATTTTTACAGCCACATTTACCTTCTATTTGGCCAAAATATGAAGCAAAAATGAAATTTTGTGATGCCATTTATACTATTAAAGTAAAATGGGGATCTGAAAATATGCTCTATGTTAATGGCAAAGAATATACTGAAGTTCATACAGGGATAAAGTTACAAAAAACAGGTCAGCATGAAATTTTACGTATTATTAAATCTTAAAAACGAAAAAAGAGAACAGGCTTTTTTATTCTTGCCCAAAATTGTAGAGTTGTTATAGTCCTTGCGTCGCCTATATTAACCGTGTTGGTGCATAATAATTTTAGATTCGATGAGACTGAAAGAAAAAGGTTATGAATCATCCGGATATTGCTAGACGTGTTTACAATCATACTTGGAAACTTGATCCCATTATTCGTTCACTTCTCGATACGGATTTTTATAAGCTTCTTATGGTACAGATGATTTGGGGACTTTATCCCACTGTCAATGTTACTTTTTCCCTTATAAACCGCTCTAAAACAATACGTCTTGCTGATGATATTGATGAGAGTGAATTACGTGCCCAACTTGATCATGCTCTTAGTTTGCGTTTTTCAAAAAAAGAAATGATCTGGCTCGCTGGTAATACATTTTATGGACGAAAGCAAATTTTTGAACCTGATTTTCTTCAGTGGCTTGAGAATTTTCAATTACCAGAATATGAATTAACCCGTAAAGATGGCCAATATATTCTTCAGTTTCATGGTCCGTGGGCGCATAGCTCTATGTGGGAAATTCCAGCTCTTGCGATTATCAGCGAATTACGTTCACGTACTGCTATGAAAAAGTTAGATCGTTTTGCTCTTGATGTACTTTATGCGCGTGCTAAAGCAAAAATGTGGAGTAAAGTTGAACGTCTCAAAAAA
>NZ_JBHIQG010000599.1:0-995 GCF_042196425.1 Bartonella sp. AD328YNZD
CGTATAAGCAATGCTATTGAACAAAGCTTAGAAATCATCCGGCGCCGTATAGATCAAGTTGGTGTTTCAGAACCAGCCATCCAAAAGGTCGGAAATGACCGTATTATGGTCCAATTGCCTGGACTACAAGATCCAAAACAATTACGTGATCTTTTAGGAACAACTGCCAAAATGAGTTTTCATCTTGTTCCTTCTAACGTGGATCCCAATAATCCACCGATAGGTGTTTCAATTCTTCCTGGATATACTGATGAAACGCAACGCTATGCAATTTATGATCAAATTGCTTTAGATGGAAATGTCCTGAAAGATGCCCGTGCTGGTTTTGATCCACAATTGCCAGGACGTTCTATGATTTCATTTACTCTAGATTCGGCTGGTGCAAAAATATTTGCCGATATAACACGACAAAATATTAACCGTCCTTTTGCCATTGTTCTTGATAATAAGGTTTTAACCGCTCCTACCATCAATAGTGTTATTCCCAATGGACAAGGTCAAATTACAGGAAACTTTGACCCCAAAGAAGCCTCAACTCTGGCTGCTCTGCTCCGCGCTGGTTCCCTCCCCGCACCACTCACCGTCATTGAAGAAAGAACCGTAGGTCCAAATCTTGGTGCTGATGCCATCCAAATGGGGCTTTATACCGGCATAATTGGCTTTATTCTCGTTGCAATTTTTATTTTTCTTCTCTACCGCATTTGGGGACTCATTGCGAATATAGCACTAGCCCTCCATACGATTTTAACATTTGCTGCACTAAGTCTCCTTGGAGCTACGCTTACGCTGCCCGGTATTGCTGGTATTATCTTAGGCATCGGTATAGCCGTTGATGCCAATATTCTCATCAATGAACGTATTCGCGAAGAAAGTCGAAAAGGCGTGAGTGCTTTTGCAGCTCTAGATCGTGGATTTAAACAAGCTTTTGCAACCATTGTTGATGCAAATGTTACAGCCATTATAGCCACTGTTTTACTATTTTGGTTTGGCACAGG
>NZ_JBHIQG010000600.1:0-995 GCF_042196425.1 Bartonella sp. AD328YNZD
AATTAAAAACTATAGCGTACACCTAAAATACCCTGAAGGGACTGTTTTGTTTTACGTCCTTTAACATAATGGGCCTCACCATATAACTTTAACTTCTCACTCACCAAACTGCTTAAACCTATTCCTAATTTACCCGCATTGCCCGATAAGTCCGTGGTAAATGGATGGCGTTGATTAATTAACGTTTGATTATCATCTTTATTCTCACGCAACCATGCGGCTGTAATATACGCAAATGATGAAGAAGCCATGCGAGAACCAAATTCATATCCTAAAGATAAGCCCACCTCACTGCGTAATGAAGTAAATGGACGCATGTCACCTACCATGTCATTCGATAACTTGATTGCTTTACCCTCAACACGCAACCATGTAAATTGTCCATAAGGCTGCAGCCAACTGCTCTGTGACGTCTGAAGTCGATAACCGGCTTCAAAGGAAGTTCCCAATGCCCTTTGAGTATATGTTCCTTCAATCCCTAAGCCATTCGTTGAAACTGCCTTCAGAGTATTTTGATAATGATTGTATTTTAAAATACCGTCGAGATACCATCCACTATGATCCAAATAAGTGACATAAGCACCAACGCCATAAGTATTTATACCGCTGGTCCCCCCCCGTGCATGCGCAACACGGGCACGATCATAACTGCCAAAACCACCTATATAAAAATCTCCATTTTCCCATTCGTTTAAACCATTGATTCCTAAAACGATACCGGTCTGATCCAGTTTAAAATCTATATGCTTTGTCGCAATACTCTCTTTAGATTTGATCGCATAGGTCCATAAAGCCGTATTCTTTTTACTTTTATCTAGAATTCCTCTTCCCGCACGTACGGCTTGCATTTCATTGTGAAATACCATAGCTGGAGCTACAGACATAGACAATACCGCATCTGTAGAAGGCGTAGTTAAAAAGTCAGAAACTGGAAGCGTCTCACTCAAGTGTGGAGAAGGTTGTTCCTGAGTGTTTGGCCGCAAAGTCATCTGATC
>NZ_JBHIQG010000601.1:0-991 GCF_042196425.1 Bartonella sp. AD328YNZD
CCGATTCGAGTGTAGGAATGACAGTTGTTGGTGATAATTGCCAATTTTTTTGTTATGCGCATATCGCTCACGATTGTCATGTAGGCAATCATGTAACATTTGCCAATAACGTAATGATTGCTGGTCATGTTACTGTTGGTGATTATGTGATTATCGGGGGTGGAGCTGCTGTTCATCAATTTGTTCGTGTTGGACATCATGCATTTATTGGCGGTGTATCTGCACTAGTTGGTGATCTGATTCCTTATGGAACAGCTGTTGGTGTGCAGGCAAAACTTGCCGGACTTAATATTATTGGCATGAAGCGTGCAGGCCTTGGGCGTCAGGATATTCACGCACTACGTCATGCGGTTGCGATGCTTTTTGATCATAGCAAACCATTTAAAGAGCGTGTTAGTGATGTTGCTTCTTTTTATTCTTCTTCTCAGTCTGTTTCTGAAGTTGTTAATTTTATTAAAGAAGAAGGAAAGCGTTTTTATTGTACACCAAAATTTGAAGATAATAGAATAAAAGAACATAAGGATTAAAAATGCCTATTTACGGTGCCAGAAATTTTCTTTCCGGCCGTACTGCCGTTATAGCAGGAAATGGTGTTCTACCGATTACTGTTGCGCAGGTTCTTGAGAAGAATGGGCAAAATCCTTTTCTTGTACTTTTGCGTGGTGAAGCAGATTCTATTCTTTATCGTTATGAGCATTGCGAGCTATCAATTGTAGAGTTAGCACAACTCGTTAAAATCTTAAAAGAGGTTGGAGTTTATAATGTTGTTTTGGCAGGTGGTGTGAAAAAGCGACCACTTCTTAAACAATTGCGACTGGACTGGACAACATTTTTAGCTCTGCCTAAGTTAATCGGAGCTTTGAGGAAGGGAGATGATGCGTTATTAAAAGCTTTTATACGGATTATTGAAGCGTATGGTTTTTGTGTTATCGGTGCCCATGAAATAGTACCAGATCTTTTAGCTCCCATAGCATTTAATTTAACAATACGG
>NZ_JBHIQG010000602.1:0-991 GCF_042196425.1 Bartonella sp. AD328YNZD
AGGAGTAAAGTTGTCTGCTGTATTATTTTTCTTTATAAGAAATGTGGTTGTAGCTGGTGGTAGAGGTCTCTTGATATAGCTAATAAATTTGTTAGCAACTAATTGTGCCTGACGCTTTGTAAGACTTTGATCAACATAATTTGATGAATAATTGCCTACAGATGCGCAACCAGCCACCAACACAACCGGTGACAGCAATAAATATTTTAACATCTTTAATTCCCCTTACTTATTGTTGCTCTTTATTTGCGAAGCTCCTCTTCCAGAAATAAGAGCAACTTTACTTATAGCCATTAACAACATATCGGTATCTAATCAATAGGTTAATTAATCAATGAATAGTGGTTTCAGCTGTAAAGGCTGCTTGAAGTGCTTCTGGTGGCGTATATTTTAATAAACTGCTGCTTTTAGTGATTATGATAAAAAAGCAATTTTTTGCGTTTGCATGTTAAGATCATGTCCTCTATCTATAAAATGATGCGTTAGGTTCTGTTTCAGATCGACCAAAAAAATTTTCAAGCATTGCTTTTTGAGGGCTATCTTTTTTTTAATACGTATGAATGCTTATTCTGTTTTCTGTAAAATACTATCGTTTGAGGTGTGGTGTTTGTAAGGCATCAAATTTTGTACATGTGATGTTTTTATGAGAGTATGTGGTGAATATTTGAGGGAGAGCTTGTCCGGATAATCTTGTGAAATGAACCACATAAAATGGGAAGCTAAAAGAGTTCTGTTCTGAGAAGACGGATTGTTTCCCAACAGGATAGGGAAGGGGCTTCTGTCCTTTGAGGGGTGGGAGGCAAGTTAAGAACAGAGAGTGTAGCGCCCTATATTATGATGTTAAAAGCTTTCATTTTGATCAGAGAGTAATTGTAAAATGGCTCTTTGTTTTATCGAGGTTAGGACTCTAAATTTTTTGAGCAGCAGGTATTCTTTTGTACTTGATGCGATTTCATCATGAGAGTACGGGGGCAGTTGTTTTGTTAAGATA
>NZ_JBHIQG010000603.1:0-989 GCF_042196425.1 Bartonella sp. AD328YNZD
CCGTGTAAAAAACCTGTTGCCATACTTTATGCTCCTTTGAAATATTGGCTAATGAAATGAATGGAAAAAATGAGAGGCGAAAGCCGTTCTTGCGAGCGACTTGACAAAATGTTTAAAACCGTTAGATTCATACAAAGGTGCCTAACAAACACCTTAAAACAACAAGCGGATTGGTTGCCGAAATAACTAATCTTCCGCAGACTAAAGACTTTGACTCATTATATGCGCGTAGCGTATAATAGTGTTGTCGGGTGTGGTTATGCTATACAATACCCTTTTAGGGGAAGGCATAACGACGGGCTTGTTGCCGTGTTTGTTAGCACCCGGCATTCTTCATTGAGTGTCATTAACAAACATTAATCAACAAGGAGTTCACCATGAACAATTTAGTGACAATCAACAATGCTGGTATTGCTGTCACAACCTCTTTAAAAATTGCCGGTGGTGTGGGGAATAGCCACGCTACAGTTATAAAGCTGGTACGTCAAAACATTGAAGACTTTGAAGAATTTGGAAGGGTTGGATTTGAAATCTCACCCTTTGGGACAAAAGGCGGAAGACAAAAGAGAGAAGTTGCTATCCTTAATGAACCGCAAGCAACTCTACTCATGACCTATATGCGCAACAATGATATGGTGCGTGCATTTAAAAAAGCCCTTGTTAAAGCTTTTTATGATTTAAAAAACAAGTTAATGGATAATGACCGCGATACACGGTTTGATTTTCCAAGTAACTGGGATGAAATGGGAGCGACTGAAAAGGCTGTTTATATTTATGGACCGCTTCACATGCATCTTGTTAGAGCCTTTACGTTAGTAGAAGAGAGCAAACATTATAAAACGCTTGTTGAAGAAGCCAAGCAAGTTTTAGGAAAAACTATTGTAAAAGCTGCTTAAGTAAAAAACATGACTCATCTCCTCGCCTTGAGGCGGGGAGGTAGTTAATGCCGTAAAATATCTTTACATAATACATATTGTACGTATAATACG
>NZ_JBHIQG010000604.1:0-987 GCF_042196425.1 Bartonella sp. AD328YNZD
TGATTGGACTATCAATTTTTCCCTCACACCCTAAAGGCACCAACAACCTTCCTGCAACAAAGCAATTTATAATTATCAATGATAACAAAACCACCAATGGTAAGTCTTGGATATATATGTATTAAAACATCCATCGTTGACTGATCCCAATCTGCGTCTATATCAATGACGCTAAACCGGCAACCAGAAAGCAACTAAGGTAAAGGCTCTGTAGACCATCTTTTGAGAAACATCACATTTTCTTCAGCCATTCACAACGCCGAAAATTTTCTTGTACGTCATCAAACGGCGCCGAGCAATTGAGGTTATACGATAGAAAAGCTAAAATCAATTATTACAAATATCATTCTTTCAAGTAACTGACGAAGATTTTTTTACTTCTATGATTTTCAGGATAATTGTCTCAAAAAAGGTATTTATTACAGATCCAATTTGAACAAGTGATAATTTTTATTTAATATGACTGACAATTTACTGTTTTTTGTTGGTATTTATGAAGAGCTAAAAAGAAAATATTTAAAACTACATTTAACGCCAATGCCTTCAAATGCCTAAATGTCTTCTACTCAAAACAGCCAATCTTCTCGTATCCCCTCAGCAGCAAAACAACCAGACTAAGCATTATCTCCTCAGCCGCTCCCTATTTCTCACCACTCAATCTTTTCCCCAATTCTCTAAACAAAAAGGCTCAGATATTTCTTTAACCTCATCCCTCCTCTTCTCAAACTCAAGCTTCTCTCCAACGCCACACGCAAAATATCTCACTCAGACCTCCCCGCTAGAACAAACAACGCCCATCCCTTCAGCTTTCACACAAAAACGTTTTCTAAGCATTTGCTTCTCAAAAGACATGCCTCTTCTTTACTCTTCTTCATCACTTACTTGTGGTGGGGGTGGTAAGATATAAGCACCTGAAAGCCAACGATTAAGATCAATAGCTCGACAGCGTGTGGAACAAAAAGGATAAGAAGATTTTTGTGACATCTG
>NZ_JBHIQG010000605.1:0-986 GCF_042196425.1 Bartonella sp. AD328YNZD
GTGCCTTAAGAAATGTTTCTTTAAAACAAACCCGTGAAACTGCACACAATGGTGTGCTGTTTTACGTGAGGGTCGTAACCCCATTAAGAAAGAGCTTCACAAGCTCCTTGTAATATACGCAATCCTACTTATTTGCCTTATCCATTATTTTTTCCTTTCGATATTCGTTTAAGAGTACAGTTAAAATTCACTTAAGTTCATTTCTTTCTAGCTTACTAGCTTAATTAAATTTCCTTGAGATAATTTACTGTAAATATCTAAGAGAAACACCGGAATATTTTGACCACCCAAAAAGGGTATAACCCTATATTCCCCACTTTTACCCTTATGCTTTGTTGGGAATCTAACTTTCCTTGCTCTCACCTCATTCCTTGCATAAAAACACCAGCATCTGGATTAGCAGCAATTTAAAAAAACAATATTAAATAATGCTTCAGGTGATATGCCTTCCTCTTTCGCACAAGTTAATTGACTTTCCCCCACACCTCAAAGGAGTGAGATTCCTACCCGCCACGAGCCTGTCAAAAGTCCAGCATCTCTCGGCGGCTTCCTGCTACTGACCACTCACGCGATTCACTTCATAGGCGCGACAGACAAACCTTGCCCTGAAATACTGATCACGATATCTAAAAACATTCAAATATATAAAGCTTTTCATGCCTTATACCACCGCTCTAAACAACGGTGTTTTACGGCATAATAGGATAAGCTGTCGTTTCGATCATTGTTTGCATAATTGTTCAATATACGGAATCCCTGTAAATTATCAATAAAAATACGTGATACCCGTAATTATAATGATGTAAATTAAAAGCCAATTTTAAATGAATGATCAGAAGTATCAAATATCCAAATGACGAAATAAATCCTCCACATCTTTTACAAAAAAAACATCTTCTCCTCTTTCACTTTTCTCAAAAATTTCAAGCGTCTCGCATGCTGGCACCATCACACACTTTGCCAGCTCGTGAGTGTTGACAGCCCTT
>NZ_JBHIQG010000606.1:0-984 GCF_042196425.1 Bartonella sp. AD328YNZD
GAGAGTCTTTCGTCCACAGCGAGAAATCTGGAAACGGCTATGGCGAATACATCAAAATATTTTGGTGGAGGTGCAGGAGTTGCTGGTTCTGCCATGACGGGACCAACTTATAACTTATCCAAGATTGATACAAAGGGTAATATAACAGAGGGCTCTTTTAATGATGTTGGGAGTGCTTTTGCCGGTCTTGATACAAATATCAAGCATGTGAATGCACGGATTAAAGAAGTTTCTGAAGGGATAGCACAGGATTCTTTGTTATGGAATGATGAAGCCAATGCCTTTGTAGCGCGTCATGAGAAGAAGCAAGAAGAAAAAGGCAGAGCTGTAAGGAGACAGGAAAACAGTAAAATTACGTTTCTAGATAGTGGTGAGATCAGCGTTAAATCAACGGATGCTGTCAATGGTAGTCAACTTTATGCAATGGGTAACACACTTGCATCCTATTTTGGTGGTGGTGCTGGTTACGATGAAGAGAACATATGGAGAGATCCAGATTTCAAGATCAAGCAGTTTAGTGAGGATGGTACTTCTTTTGACAAGAAATATACGAATGTAGCGGATGCACTTGCAGGAGTTGGAAGTTCTATCACGAATGTTCAGAATAAATTGACTGAACAGGTTAATAATGTAATTACCAAAGTGGAAAGCGAGAGCTTTGTTCAGCAAGATAAGACAACGAGTCGTCTCACTATTGGAGCTGCAGTAGAAGGCAGTGAAATCAACATAGCTAACAAGACTGGTGCGGATCGGATAATTTCAGGTGTTGGTGAAGCAAAGAACAATAATGACGCTGTTAACAAAAGCCAGCTTGATAGCAATATCAAGAATGTCAATGATAATGTAACAAATAAGTTTAGCGAACTTACTAAAAACATAACGAATATTACTCAGCAAGTTAAAGGTGATGCTTTGTTATGGAATGATGAAGCCAATGCCTTTGTAGCACGTCATGTAAAGAACAAAGAGAAAGATGGTCAAGTT
>NZ_JBHIQG010000607.1:0-974 GCF_042196425.1 Bartonella sp. AD328YNZD
GCTTTTTTATGTGCCATAGACGCTCTCCTTTAATCTTTCTTACTCTTTGATGCTACAGATACTTTCTTCTGCGACGCAGTCTTTTTTTCAACCGTTTTTTTAGCCGTCTTCTCAACAGAAGCAGAAGCTTTTGTTTCTTTTGGTGTAGTTTCTTCTTTTATAGGTTTCTCAGCAACTTTTTTAGGTTTTGAACCACCCATTAAAATTTCTAAAACACGAAGCCTCGTAAACTCTTGACGATGGCCACGCGTGCGTTTAGAATTTTGACGACGGCGCTTCTTAAATGCGATAACCTTGCGCCCACGTGCCTGTTCTAAAATCTCAGCTGTCACCAATGCATCAGCAACGACAGGGGTACCAATAACCGCATTACCTTCTTGCCCAACCATTAATATGTCATTGAATTCAACTACATCACCCGCATTTCCACTAACTTTTTCAACTTTTACCACTTGATTAGCAACAATGCGGTATTGCTTACCACCAGTTTTAATGACTGCGAACATTTTTTATCCTTCCGTTCACTCCAGCTCTTATTTAATTTCTGCCTTGAAATAAGGGAAAATAGGCTGCTTTTTATCAGTCGTAATAGATCTCAAAGAAGGATAAAACCTTCTTCAACACAAATATGCGCAGATTTCCCCACGCTTATATTTTGTATATATGAAGGAATTTCTATTCTCTGTCAATAAAGTCCCATAAAAAAGAAAAAAAGGTTGTACCAAAAACAATTGAAGGTTATCTACCTCTTATACACTCAAATAATACCGATTTTTGTTTCACTTTATTATGGAGAGATGGCTGAGTGGTTGAAAGCACCGCACTCGAAATGCGGCATAGAGGCAACTCTATCGGGGGTTCAAATCCCTCTCTCTCCGCCACAGTTTATAAAGCGATTGTAGCTTGCCAGCAGGTTTTGTATATTTTGCCACTAGGTTTTGTACCAATTCATTTTTTTTCAAAGAGTTTTAAAG
>NZ_JBHIQG010000608.1:0-971 GCF_042196425.1 Bartonella sp. AD328YNZD
AAAGACTTGGTGCTTTTGCACTACCGATTGAAGTTAATTCATTTGGTATCCATACAACACGCAAAGCCATCGAAAAAGTTGCTGATGATTTAGGGCTTTCTGGAAAAATTGCATTGCGAATGAATGGAAAAAATCCTTTTGAAACAGATGGTGGCCATTTTATTCTTGATGCATTTTGGGGCTGCATTTTGCAACCAAAACCATTATCGGATGCACTTCTTGCTATTCCTGGTGTTGTTGAGCATGGCCTTTTTTTGGGGTTGGCTTCACGTGCAATTGTCGCTATGGCTGATGGGCAAATAAAAGTTTTAGAACCGTTTGATTTTTAGAAAAGGCATTTACATGATGATATGTTAGCACAGTAAAAAAGGGTCTTAAAGATTTTAGGTAGAATAACGAATTAAAATTATAATTAGCGATCGGGGTAATCATTAAATGAAAGTAATATTTTCTTTTCAGCGTTTTGTCGTATATTTTAGTGCAATTGCTATTTTTGTTGTGAATGTTGGAATGGTTTATGCACAAGGTGTGAGTGATCAACATTTAGATTCAGCGCGAAAGGCGATCAGATCCATTCATGCAACGGATCAATTTGATAGCTTTTTACCAAATGCAGTCCATGATTTCAAAAATGAACTAATCAGTGATGATCCGAATTTGGCAACAGCTATTTCTGATATTGTTGATAAACAAGCGCTTGCTTTAGTTAAAAGGCGCTCTGATCTAGAAAAAGAGATTGCTCATGTGTATGCAAAATATTTTACTCAAAAAGAGCTTGATGCCATTACAGCATTTTATAATTCTGACACCGGTAAAAAGTTTTTGACAGAAGTCCCCAATATTGCACGTGATTCTTATTCAGCATTTGATATATGGCGTACTGCTCTTATGCGGGATCTTGTAGAAAATGTGAAAAAAGAGATGTCTGAAACACTTAATTTGAATAATTCTACTATGCCTACAAATATGCC
>NZ_JBHIQG010000609.1:0-971 GCF_042196425.1 Bartonella sp. AD328YNZD
GGCATATTTGTAGGCATAGTAGAATTATTCAAATTAAGTGTTTCAGACATCTCTTTTTTCACATTTTCTACAAGATCTTGCATAAGAGCAGAACGCCATACATCAAATGCAGAATAGGAATCACGTGCAATATTGGGAACTTCTGTCAAAAACTTTTTACCGGTGTCAGAATTATAAAATGTTGTTATCGCATCAAGCTCTTTTTGAGTAAAATATTTTGCATATACATGAGCAATCTCTTTTTCTAGATCAGAGCGCCTTTTAATTAAAGCAAGCGCCTGCTTATCAACAATATCAGAAATAGCTGTTGCCAAATTCGGATCATCGCTGATCAGTTCATTTTTGAAATCATGGACTGCATTTGGTAAAAAGCTATCAAATTGATCCGTTGCATGAATAGCTCTGATTGCCTTTCGCGCTGAATCTAAATGTTGATCACTCACACCTTGTGCATGAACCATTCCAATATTCACAACAAAAATGGTAATTGCACCCCAATATGCGACAAAACGCGGAAAAGAAAATATTATTCTCATTTAATGATTACCCTGATAGTTAATTATAATTTAAATTTGTTATTCTACCTAAAGTCTTTAAGACCCTTTTTTATTGTGCTAGTATATCATCATGTAAATGTCTTTTCTAAAAATCAAATGGTTCTAAAACTTTTGTTTGTCCATCAGCCATAGCAACAATTGCACGTGAAGCCAACCCCAAAAAAAGACCATGCTCAACAACGCCAGGAATGGCAAGAAGCGCCTCTGATAATAATTGGGGTTGCAGAATGCATCCCCAAAATGCATCAAGAATAAAATGACCACCATCTGTTTCAAAAGGATTTTTTCCATTCATTCGCAATATAATGTCTCCAGAAAGTCCGAAATCATCAGCAATTTTTTCGATGGCTTTGCGTGTTGTATGGATACCAAATGAATTAACTTCAATCGGTAGTGCAAAAGCACCAAGTCTTT
>NZ_JBHIQG010000610.1:0-969 GCF_042196425.1 Bartonella sp. AD328YNZD
GTTTATCAGCATCTTCAGTTTAATCAGGCGTTTGATGTTGATAATCTTGATGTTGATTTAGGAAAATTTCATCAATGATTCAGAATACTCATTCATCATTTTACATATTGAATAAAAAACTGAATATTATAAATTTCTTTCATTTCAAACCTGTTTATATTTAATCAATTAACCCGTTGTCCATCACAAACGAAGCTGGCATGTAAAGAAGGACTTTTGAAAAAAGGTGAATTGCTTCTTATGAACATTCTAGGGTGCTAAAATCTGCGCAAATATTGAATGCTGAAAAAAGAATGATGATATCCGCGCATGACCGCAATAAAAATAATATCCTATATCTTATCGAAATTTTTCTGCCACCTATCATTTACAAAACAACAACAGTAACAATACGATAAAGCATACTTTACTTTTATTATAATTTGACCTCAAACTCCCTCTGTTTGTTCTAAAAACAAGTATTTATCCAAAATTCTTAAGTAAATATCCTAAAAAAGGGAACAAATAGCGTATAAATGATATAAACGTGAATAAAGTTCTAAAACAAAATTCAAAACAATGCATAAAACTCATCAAGACTAAACTTATGATCTATAAAAATTAATAAAGAAATGGACAAAAACAATCATCAATATCGTCTCTTTTGAAAGCTTATGCCACAAGCATTTAGCGTTTAATCTTCTCACATTCACAATGAAATCTGTTCTCATATCTTAACATCAAAAATTTTAGAAAAACTCCTCATCGCATAAAAGAAAGCATCTATTGTAATCTTTTATATCAAAAAAATAACCATATTGATGAAGCAAAATAAATTTCAATACATTAAAAGGCAGAAAATCTTCTGCCTTTTAACTAAAAATACATATTGCACCTTTTCAAAAAAGATGGCGCAATCCAGCAGAGAAACTCGTTCCAGAAAAACCAATTTTCTTAAATCTATGCTGATAAGTGACATCTCCACGAAGA
>NZ_JBHIQG010000611.1:0-966 GCF_042196425.1 Bartonella sp. AD328YNZD
CATAGAATGGGTAGGCATGAAAAGCTATTAAATAATTGCATGTCACCTAAACGGGTGAATATAAATGTATGCAAGTCGGGGTAAGCCGCACAGCTTAGGAGATAACCATCCTTTTTCTGAGCGAGTTCATCAAAGGCTTCTTCAAGAGTTGCGTATAAGATAATACGCGATTCTGAATCAGAGGAAAAAATATTTTGATTATGATTGTCAAGCCACTATTAAGCCACAGCTGCACAGTTAGTTTCTGCAGGGCCAAGTGTATTAAAGTATTATTTTCAGGTTTCACGACCTCTACACTCTATAATTATACAATTAAATTTAAGCTAGTGCAGTATGTGAAGTATATTAAGAAAAATAAGTTAAATAATTTAGTGCTTTAGAAAACATATGTATAGGTAAAAGAAAATTTACGATTATAATTTTGTCTTGTCATTGCCCTATTGCCATAAAATATCGTTATTTAGGGGAGTTATTAGGGAGAAAAGATTCTATGCAGGGGGTGTTTATTGGATATGTTAGAGAATTATTGGAATGGTGAAGCAAAGGTTGATGATGTGTAAAGCACACTGTTCTTTTGGGGATAATAAGCTTTTTTCTACTTTAAAATTTTGCAAAAAGTATTTTTTAGCTGTTCGTATCAAGTGCACTATTGTAAGTGGATAACGAACAGAATGGTAAAACACGATTGCTTTTACCATCTCATTCAATATATTTAACTTTTTAATTAAAATAATATTTTTAAAAAATATTCTACAGTTGTGACTGTATTGAATATATGAAAAGGTATCATCATTGGCTTGTTTGTAAAAGAAACATGAAATATAACTCTTAAATTAGAGTGAGGTTGGCAAGAATCTTTTTCCTTCTTTGAGGTGTGGGAAGGGTGGATTAAATCTTATTAAAATATATAAAACTTAGAAAAAATAGTCTCTTTCTTAAAAAGATCAGAGGTAAACAATATGCGTG
>NZ_JBHIQG010000612.1:0-963 GCF_042196425.1 Bartonella sp. AD328YNZD
AGAGAAGAAAACACTTTAAACAAATGTTTGTTATGAGAGACAAAATGTTAATATACGCTTCAAAAAATCTCACTTATACTTGAAGAAAGATGTGTTTGTGTGATCATTTTATTTCTTATGAGATAAAGTAATTATTAATTGTACCTTATGTTGTGGGGTAGGAAGAAGCTATTCAAGCTGTTGCTTGTGCTGTGAAATGTGGGTGTGTGCAGGGCTGCAAGATCTCAATTGCCTGCTTCGATTTTTTCCTATTCTTGGGGTCTCATGGGGGAAACCGAATTAACCAAAGCAAAAGATGGTATATTATCAGGAAATTTACTTGCTTTCGAAATTTTGGTTGAAAGCTCGTTCAGAGAGAATTTTTGTGGCGTGGAAATAAAGGATCATGAAAGAGACAAGATAAGCTTTTTTATTCGTATTCTGTCATATGCGCTGTTTGCACAGTTTCTCCTCATGTAAAGAGAAGCACAAGCGGCATCAAAATCAGACAGGCTGTGTCGTGCTGTGGGCAGTGGCTCCTTAACTTTAGAGAGACGCCCTGAAATCATGGCGGATCAACCTCTGCTTCTTCAAGGGTTCCGTGGGTAAATCAATGGTCCATGGAAACTACCGTCACCCACTGCTATTTATCCCAATTGCTAAAACGAGAAATAGGATCAAGTTGATCCGATTGCATGAGTACAGTAATAGGGTATTGTTTATCCAATTCCTAAAAGGAGCAATGGTGCAAATATTGCACACTTGCGTACTGAAAAGGAATTTGCTCAAGTTGACCGAATTCCTTAAACGCTTCTTTTTTTAATAATGTACTTGAATAATGTGTTTGGGGTACGGAAAAACTATCAATCAATGTAGTTTGACACTAGGTTTTATACTAAGTGGGAAGAGGTGGGATTAGGTAGGAATACGTGATAATTTGTTGTTTTTATGTATAAAATTTAGCATTAAAAGCGCGTTTTGTCA
>NZ_JBHIQG010000613.1:0-962 GCF_042196425.1 Bartonella sp. AD328YNZD
ACCTCATAGGGGGCATCGGTTGTTTCAGCAAGCCAATCGCGTAAACTAGAGCGAAAACCATGGGGGCAGGCTTCAATTTTATTTTTTCTCATGTAAAGATACATACACTTCTCAGCAAGGGGACCGCGACCTTTAGCAGAAAAAAAGAAATCATTACGAGAAAGCAAGCGCGCTTGTTTTAAAATTTCTAATGCTTCAGATGATAAAGGCACACGAAATTCTGTTGTAGCATCACGCTTTCCTTTCATATTTTCAGCAGGAATAGTCCATATATCCCCATCAATCTGGTCTTTATGAATATGACGTAAAGGATTTGTGCGAACGCCTGTCAGAATAAGCAAACGCAAAGCCAATTGTGTCATAGTTATTTTTTGACAAAGTGTTTTATAAAAAGCCGGCACATCTCTCCAATCCATTGCAGGTAAGTTTTTTATTTTATGGCGTTGTTTACCTAAGAGAGCGCGTGCTTTTTCTGTTGCCTGTAAATCAACATCCAAACCTAATGCAGCCGCATGTTTGAGACAAAGATGAAGACGATTAAGAGCTCTATAAGCAGTTCCAGCTTTTGTATGCCAAATAGGGGCAAGTGTATTGCGTATCTCTGTTTGGGTAATCTCAGAAACGGGCAGACAGCCTAATTTGGGGAGAATATGAAGGCGTAATGGTAAAAACCAACTTCCATTCTTACCATCATTTTTTAATTCAGCTTTCCGACTTTCAAAAGCATCTACAGCAATGTCTTTTAAATAATGGAGATTGCTTATTGCTTCACGCTTTTGTTTCTCACGTTCTTTAATGGGGTCACGACCCTCACGTAAAACCGAACGCCACCCAGTTGCCAATTCACGTGCTTGTTTTAAAGAGACATCTCTCAAAGCACCCAATCCCATTTCACGACGACGTCCGTGAATAGTATAACGGTAAATCCATTGAGCACCACCATCTTTACGCTTATGAAGTAA
>NZ_JBHIQG010000614.1:0-961 GCF_042196425.1 Bartonella sp. AD328YNZD
TCCAGCCTTGCAGCTCTCAGTCAACATCTCCCTTTTGCCAAATTGAGTGTTCCCATTCTCGGACTTGCAACTTATTTTTTGTGGAAAAAAGATAAAAAAGACCGCTTTTCCGAGTAAAATATGTAAAACTGTCACTCTAAATCCCCCCCTCAATGTGCTTTCTTTTATAACAAAAGAAAGCACATTTTTTTCCTCATAGTCTCTTTAGCTTCTTCAAGTGCCTGAAAAGAAATCCCCTTCATTTTGAATAAAAATTCCATAGAACCGCTTCCCTTTCAGATGTCCCCATTTTTCATAAACATGGCAACATGAGGCAAAGCTTGCATTAAAAGTTCTGGTTTGATTTGAAGCAATTGGTTGCTTTTTGAAGGCAAGGTATTTTCAGTTTTACCTTTTCTCTATTTTTTCATAAGCCTTTTTTCATGACCATAGGTCACATCAGTAGTTTGCGTGTGTTCAGATTTTACTGAACACTCATTTTTGTTACAATGACTATTTTGTTTAGGGGAAAAAACACGCTCCCACATAGTGCTGTAGTAAGCAACCTATCAAAAAGCAAGCTTTAAACCCAACAAATTTCCATAACGAGCGTTGTCCACCAAGGACCGTGTGGATTATAATTAACTTTTTTCTGATAAGATTCGCAGTAGAGTATTGTCTTCATTAAAATTAAATAGCGCTTAAGAGGACGCTTTATCAATAATGGTCAATGGGATTATAGCTTCCATGATCTCTTCGCCAATCTTCAGGTGTTTCAAATTTGCTTGACCACAAGCCTCTTTTTGCTTTTTGAGCCGCAGATTGTAAGTTTTTATAGTCTGCGGGTGATGGGAAATTATGCTGATCTTTTGTCAAAACCATCAACCCTTCTGTCAGCCCCAACTGTGCAAGATCAACCCCATCCACAAAACATTGTGCATAATGAACCTGTTGAATGACACGTGCTTGGCGACACGTAACA
>NZ_JBHIQG010000615.1:0-958 GCF_042196425.1 Bartonella sp. AD328YNZD
GTAGTGTGCGTCTGAATTGAGTTAATCCACTTTTTTAAAGTCTATGAGGTCGGTTTGTGTTGTTACAGTCATTTTTGTTTCTGGTTGCAGTGGGGATGTATGGGTAATGATTAAAGTAACTTGGTCTTTTATATCTTCTTCACGTGCTGCTACAAAAATAAGGATTTTTGAAGGTTTGCCTTCTGAGGGAGCTACAGAAATATTAACATCGATTTCTGGTCCCGTTCGAAAATTCTTTGCTTTATCACAGAAGCCAGGGAATACTCGCGATTCTGCAACCGCGTCAGGATTAACATATGGTGATTGTATTTGCCAAGTTTTTTGCCTAGGTTTGTATATGATGCCATATCCAAGAATAAAGCGAGAACTATCTTTTAGCTTTATATTTAAAATATGGACGACAGTTTGTGCATTATTTTCTACCTTTAAGAAAAGAAGCGTCCACTTGTCCTTTGTTGGAAGATGCGGTCCAGTTGCATATATGGAAAGTGGCGGTCCTAAATCCTGTACTCTTTTGTTATCTAACAAAATTTTAATATGTTCTTCTGACCATTTTGCAATATCTTTTGTTGATTTTGCTTGCTCTTCAAGAGCTGCAGTTTGTTTTTCGCTTTCTGCAAATTTCTTGATTACCCATTTCTTATCTTGTGCTCGTTTTTTTGCGGCTTCTTTACGGTCTTTGCATCTTAAAATAAGCGCTACTGAAAGTGATCCGATAAATGACAGGAAACCCGTAAGAAATATCTTTATCCATTCTTGCATCTTTCCCCACCCCACTTTTTTAGAATCTTTGGCAGGATACTTTTTCACAAACATTTTTGCAAGACAGGCAATCACAACACGTTCTGTCATAGCACACATATAAATACGTAGAGCCTTAAGGGGGGATTATGATCACTAATGCACAAACCATTCTCTGTCTTGATCTAGGCACTAAGACTGGCTGGGCGCTTCGTGA
>NZ_JBHIQG010000616.1:0-958 GCF_042196425.1 Bartonella sp. AD328YNZD
GACGCCCCATAACCCATTCAAGAGCGGGTCTACCATTGACGATATACTCATAAGCTTCAAGAGGGATATCTGTTATTGTGATATTGCTATTGTAAAAAACAGTTGATTTATCTTTCTCTTTATCTGCTTTTGCGAATTTCATTTCAGTCACGTAATAGAATTTTTCGGGATTAGAGATCTCTGTAACTTTTGGATTGCCTTTTTTAAAGGTCACTGGATACGGCTCTACAGTTTCATAGTTTACGTGCAAATGACCCAGTTCACGCCCTGCTGTTACAAATTTCCAAAAATCATCAGCACTCTTTACACAAGGGATACGAGGCAATTCTTTAGAGAGGTTATCAGCATAACGGGTACGATAATCTTCCGAATGCAAAAGACCGTAAACATAATAGAATAGATCATCTTTCGTGATAGTTTCATTAGGATAAGCGGCTTTAAAATGTGCTAATCCCTCATCAGTAATGGCATCACGGCGTTGTAAACCAGCTGTTTTGCTGTCTTCTGTAAATAAATGGGATTGTTTCTCACTTTTACTTTTTGAGACCGTAGTATCTTCGTAAATATAGCGTGGAAAGCATTGACCATTACTTATTGCTTGAACATCCTGTAAAGTTTTACTCATCAAGACAGAAAAACCATTTACTCCTATACCTGTAATTTGTATTACCTTATTTTCAACTGCTTGCCCTATAGGGAATATCCACGGCATTTGGTAAGTTCTTTCATTAAAAATACGATTATAATAGAGCCACTGTCGTGTAAAAGGGCGATAAAAACTTTGAACTAAACAACCGCTTTCGAATTCGGAAAAGTTCCCTCTTGTCAATTCTTGTTTAAGACTACTGCTCCAACTGATTTTTGTAGAATCAATATTAACGAAATCATTTACAGCATTAGTACGTATTTTACGGTCGGTGTGTGCATAAGTATTATTAAAACGTTCTACTTCGCTATT
>NZ_JBHIQG010000617.1:0-956 GCF_042196425.1 Bartonella sp. AD328YNZD
TTGCCTCCATTTTTTTGTGGAAGCGAATAGTTCCATTCTTAAAGACTAGCCTGCAATCTATTCATTAAAAGGCTTTTGATTTATAAGATATGACGTTTTGAATTTCATTATCTGTTTATTTTCTACCTCGGTAAAAAAATACCGTGGTTATAAAATCGATCTTGTCTTTAAATCCTTTTATGCAATCTTTATAAATTAAATCTATAAGCTTATAAAAGTTTTAAATGATTACCTTCTTATAGGATACTATAACAACTTTAGATTTTGCGCTCCCCAATTTTGAGGACTGCAAATCTTGTGTTTTTATCATGCGATTAACAATCCAATCATTAAAACAAGATGTGATCTTTAAACGTATGTTATCGATAATTCCAAACAACTAAATTTTTAAACAATGTGATTTGTGCTGTGATAAAAACGTATCATAAAATTTATGAACTGTTATGAATGATAGCTGCTTTTCATTTTATTTGAATACACACATGCGTTATATAATATTTGTATCATGATTTGCTTTTTATGGTCTATTCATACATGGCAATCTTATATAAAAAATGATCAAATGAATCACGTATAAAAAGATGGATTCTTGAGTGGATTCATATAAAATAATTGCAAACAACATATTGACTTTATTGTATTTTTTGATATTATACTGAGTACTATATCTGCTGATATCCATTCATTATAATCACCACGCAATAAATTAACAAAACGTCCACATAAAACAATCAGTATGTGACGATGCCGTATAATGTCAAACTTTGGTACGATATTCTGATAGCCATGGCTGTATACAAATTTTTTTGCTTGTTCATGCTTTTGAAAATGTTCAAAAGCGCCGTAATTTTCACTGATATATTTTTCGTAAAGTCTATCGTACTGCTCTAGACTATCTACACGCGTACATCCTAACAATACAAATACAGAAAAAAGAGTTATAAATGTTATAATAG
>NZ_JBHIQG010000618.1:0-954 GCF_042196425.1 Bartonella sp. AD328YNZD
ACAGCCCCGATTAGCTTTTGACCGCTTAGCTTTTTTCGGAACGCTTGTCTGCTCGTGAATGGGAGATTGGTTATCTGCTATCGTTTCGTTTTGCTCTGATGTGGTCTCAACAGCAGCAACCTCGATTGGCTCTTGAACCAAATCAGTGATTTCTAAATCTTCAAAATCAATTTCTTTTTTTGATAAAACGATAGTTTTATTTTTTTTATATATATTATTCTTATTCTGGTTCTTTATAGCTAGATTTTGCTTATCTTTTGCTTCAGCAAAAAAATCATTTTGCTTGTCGTTTGCTTCAGCAAAATTATTAACATGTTGTTTTATATTGTTTTTTGCTTGTGCACCTTTTTTACCAGCTTCACTACGAACTTGTGATATATGCTCTTTTTTATCAGCAAAATCGTTTAGCTCTTCTTCAACGCGTGTATTCCACAATCCATTATCTGTCTCAATAACTTTATCATTCCTCATTAAATATTCGACGATAGTTGCGAATTTTTTTCGTGAACAATTGCAAGCGCGTGAAAGCGTTTCAAAATCTTCTTTAATTGGTGCTTTCTTATCGTACATGCGTACAATAAGCGTTATATAAACGCCCCGTTGTTCCAACGTCATCCCATCTGTACCACTTATCCAGTCATACAAATGAAATCTTATCCACGGCATACCATTAGACATGCGCATCCCCTTTTTTTATTAAATATAAATGAGTGATCATAATCCCCCCCTTAAGGCTGTTGCCTATTTATATGTGCGCGTATGGTGGCGCGTAATCTATTAATTTGATCTCTTTATTTTTGCCTGTTTAAGAATGTGAATGATGCTGTTGCTGTTCATTATTATCTGTATGAGCAGCAATAAAAGCAGAACTAGAGCTAGAACTATCCTTCAACTTTTGCAGCTTTAGATAATTTATTACGGAGATAGATCCTCTTTTTTCCCACTTGCAAACAG
>NZ_JBHIQG010000619.1:0-950 GCF_042196425.1 Bartonella sp. AD328YNZD
TGAATATTCGTGATGGAATTATTCACATTCGCGAAAGAACTACCTACTCCAGCAAAGGCTGTGGTTACATCATGATATTCTTTATCTTCTGTATTGCCATCTTCTTTAACGCTCTTAACCGTGAATGTAGGGGCTGTCCAAGTGCCGTTTTCATAGCTAGCGCTACCACCTAAAGACTTCGCAACATTATCACCTAACGCATGAAGCTGGTTACCCGTCACTGCATCCGTCGAACCAGATTGAATGGCCCCATCTAATAGAGACGTAAGCTTGCTATTTGTTTTACTACCTTCTTTGCCATGCGTTGCCACAAAGGCATTCGCCGTTTCACTCCACAACAAGGAATCGCTTTTTGCATCGGCAATGTCTTTGCCTATTTCATTCTTAATATTCGTGATGGAATTATTCACATTCGCGAAAGAACTACCTACTCCAGCAAAGGCTGTGGTTACATCATGATAATTTTTATCTTCTGTTTTACCATCAGCGTTGACGCTCTTAACCGTGAATACAGGAGCGGTCCATTGACCTTCTTCATATTTAGCGCCACCACCCAAAGACTTCGCAACATTATCACCTAACGCATGAAGCTGGTTACCCGTCACTGCATCCGTCGAGCCAGATTTAATGGCCCCATCTAATAGAGACGTAAGCTTGCTATTTGTCTTCGCTTCACCTGATCCATGCGTTGCCACAAAGGCATTCGCCGTTTCACTCCAATTCAAGGCGTCACCTTGAGCAGTGGTAATCTCATTTTTAATCTCATTGGTAATTTCTTTATGAAGATCCGTGAAAGAACTACCTACTCCAGCAAACGCAGATGCTACATCGTGATATTCTTTATCTTCTGTTGTACCATCTTCTTTAAAGCCTTTAACCGTGAATGTAGGGGCTGTCCAAGTGCCGTTTTCATAGCTAGCGCTACCACCTAAAGACTTCGCAACATTATC
>NZ_JBHIQG010000620.1:0-949 GCF_042196425.1 Bartonella sp. AD328YNZD
CTGATGATGGTTTGAACCTCATTGAGTTCACCCGCTTGAAGAAAAGGGCGCTTGCCATAAAACACCACGCTTTGTTGTTCGTCTTTGCCTACCGATCTGTCAATTGCAAAGGGTAAACCACTTTCATGCTTCATGTTAAAACCTCAATAAAATTTTGAATTGTTCGCGAACATCAGCACGCAAAGGAATGTTGATAGGTGTTTTAAGAATTTCTACACCATCACGCAGTTCATGAGCTTCAAGCCAAAGCTTGCCAGGAGGGGTTTGTTGTGCAAGAGAGCCATGAACGAGAAGGGAAACAGAGGTGGCTTGTTTGTCCGCAACATCATGAAAGTCTGTGCGAGCTGCCAGAAACAACAGAGTGCCGGTTGGGGAAGGGTTAAATTTGTTGCCACAATGGTTATAAACACCCTCTAAAACCTGTTCGACAGGCGCTACAGCATAGCATCGGCGATACCCAATCAGAGTGTTGTTTGCGTCTCTTAAAGCCAAATAAAGGGGACGATTTTGGAACCATTCTGCCATGAGTATGTCGCGTTCATGTTTTTTGACCGAACACCACGGAAAATTTGCCAAATCCCAAGGGTAATCAATTTGCTTCCAGCTTAACTCCTCATCCCCGTCATCAATCCAGTTGCCAATTAATGTGCCTTCTTCTTTCGTCAGCGTGTGATTGATTTCTGTTGTGCGTCCAAAGGAAAACAAAGTTCCCCCAGCTGTAAGACAGATGCCACTCTCGAAGTCCAGCATGCACTCATCAAGGTGTGACATATTGCATTCAACAGCTCCAACATCATAACCATAAACACCACGACGAAAATCAGAGCGCAAACTTTTGGAAAGTCTCACGATTGCTTCAATGGCTTCAAGCTGTGTTCGTTCAGGCAAGTGATCAAAATCAAGTTGAAAGGAATTCCACCATGCACGCCCAGACCATGCGGGCTTAAAA
>NZ_JBHIQG010000621.1:0-947 GCF_042196425.1 Bartonella sp. AD328YNZD
TAAAGCTTTAATGCGGTGTAAAGTCACACCGTTAACAACGCGGTTTTCATTAGTAAGTTCATATTTTTTTGCAGGCTCTTGTTTATTAACAGGCGCGGTTGCATTTGAAATGGAAGAGATAACGGGGGTGTTGTTTGATATATTTGTCATATTTAAAACCTTGATGTTAATATTGTTTTCAATTGACACCCTATAAGGGCGCCGGGTGTTGAAAACACGGCATCAAGTCCGTCGGCATGCCTTCCCCATAGGGTTTTGTATAGCATGACCACACCCGACAAAATTCTCATATATGCTAATCACAGCATAAAAGATAGTCAGTTTTTTGATATGGGAAAGATTGTTTCGTAATCTACCCGCTTGATGTTTAAGTGTTTTCAGCACTTGGTTATTTATATAACAAAATACGTATTTATTGTCAAATAATATTTTATCTTTTTTGATATTTTTTTTGTATTTTTTTAAATACGTTGTGTATTGATAATATCTTATGCCTATTATTTGCTTCTTTTATATTTATGTGCTTTTAAAGCTATATTATAGACTTTGTGAAACAATTGCGTATTTTCTGAATCTATACACTTATAATATTTAGAAACGCTCTCATAATGCGTATTTTAAACTTTATAACCTATCAATTTTGTCACTAAATGGCTTTTAAGATTTCTGTTAATTTCTTTTAATAACACATTTTAGACTTAACAGCCTTTTATAGGGACTGTCTTTATAAACAAATGCTTTCATTTGCATATGAGTATTCAAGTTTACTGTTTTTATGCATTCTCTATAGCTGTTATATACTTTATAGCCATGGCATCATTTTTCATTTTCATAAGAGAAATGATAAATAGGATAATTGTGATTTATAGACTGTTATGAAAACATCTCAATAGAAACTGATAATTATAGAGATTAGCAAAATCCCTTTTAATAGACCGTGTCAGTGT
>NZ_JBHIQG010000622.1:0-944 GCF_042196425.1 Bartonella sp. AD328YNZD
CTAGGTTTTGTACCAATTCATTTTTTTTCAAAGAGTTTTAAAGGTGTTCTCAAAGGGTCTTCAAAGGCCTTTCAAAGGTCATTTAAAGCCCCTTTCGTGAATCGTTTTCTCTTTTCCTAATCACAATTGGTAATGATGAGTTCCTTTGCCGGAATCGCATTATTTGACAAATTACAGGAATAAATTGTTCTCACCTCTTTTATATGGAATTGACTGAAGATTTTTCGAATCTCTGGCACATCATTGAGAGAGAGAAGAAACTTCCCCTTTAATTGTGCAAGCAGCATAGACATCGTCTGGTAATCCTCCCGCTTAAACAAGTCCTTGCCATAATAATCCTCAACACCAAAATAAGGTGGATCAAGATAAAACAAGGTATTTGGCCGGTCATAACGCACAATAAAATCAGACCAATCTAAATGTTCAATGATAACTCTCGCTAAACGGCGGTAAATAAGCTTTAATACACCTTCAAGTTTGAAGGGATTAAACCGTGCACTACGGTCTGTCTCAACTCTAAACGTACGCTCTGCTACTTTCCCACTAAAACTTAAACGCTGCAAATATAAAAACCGCAAAGCCCGTTCTAAATCCGTAAGCGTTTCTGGATTTTGTGTCTGTAAGCGTTCAAATGTCTCACGGCTGCTTATTTGAAACGCTAACAGTTCTATAAAAGGGTGATAATGGCGTTGTAACACCCGAAAAAAATTCACCACATCTCCTGAAAAATCATTGATAATTTCAGTAGATGGTATCAGTTTCCGTCTAAAGAATATTCCACCCATAGCAACGAAAGGCTCGGCATAAATGCTATGTGGAATATCTTCAATGATTTTGACAATGGTTTTGGCTAATCTTCTTTTGCCCCCAATATAAGCAGCAGCTGGTGAAATAGGTTCAACAGATTTTAATTTTTCCTTATGAAGTATATCCATTATTTTTTA
>NZ_JBHIQG010000623.1:0-943 GCF_042196425.1 Bartonella sp. AD328YNZD
GACAACATACGGTTGACAGAAAAATGCTTTCCTACATCACGCAAAAATTCTAAGTAGTTTAAATTGCATAACCATTCCGCGTTATTCACAATACAAGCATCGGTTTCTCGGTCACCGAATGTCAAATAGTTAGCAAATACTTTTTTTATACCATCAATATTTGCAGCAATATCATATTGTGTCAGGAGGCGTCGTGCTTCATCTTTGAAGGAAGGATCACCGATCAATCCGGTTCCTCCGCCCATTAAAGCAATGGGGCGATGACCCGTTTTTTGTAACCAATAAAGCATCATAATCTGAAGAAGACTTCCAGCATGTAAACTCGATGCTGTTGGATCAAATCCAGTATAAGCGCTTACAGTTTCTTTTGAAAAAAGATCATCTAAGCCTTTTTCATCTGAAATTTGGTGGATAAAACCACGTTCGCTCATAATGTGTAAAAAATCAGATTTAAAGGCAAACACAGATTTAATTTCCTAATTTAAGAGTGTATTTATTGTATATAATAGGCGATTGTATAATGAATTATTAATGCGTTATCTACCATAAATAACGCACATATCACAAAAGAACGAAATATATTAATAATTAAAGATAATAATACAGGTATTATTCCTTTTTTACGCTAAAAAAACACTCCACAGTAATAGAAAGAAGAACTCTTTATCCTAATTTCTACCCTGAAATGAAATTTAGGAAAGTTGCAAATACATTCTGTAACAGTAAATTACTTCAGTTGTAAACAGAAGCGGCTTTTGCTGTTTTTTTATGAAGTTCTTGTATTTTTCTAAGTTAGTGAAAGTATTTCAGGAGGAGGAGCGAGAAGTTCATTGGTGATATGGTTATCCAAATAGTGTGCACATCGTTCAATAAGTTCTTCATGACATCCACTGAAAAAGTGATTAGCCTCTTCCAATATTTCTTGTGTGATGATGATACCTTT
>NZ_JBHIQG010000624.1:0-941 GCF_042196425.1 Bartonella sp. AD328YNZD
TGGGGCCAACATATGAATAAAAATTGTTTAAGAAAGGAGCAAAAATGCCTATAATGAACCGTCTTAGGAGCTAAGGGTTGTCACGACATTAGGAGTTGAAAAATAGTGTGATGATGCCGGTGTGCTATTGCAGCAAGCGTAAAGGCTCAATAGATTTTACGCTATGCCTTTCGTGGGAGTCGTTGTGAAACGGGCTTGGGAGCGGGCATTGGGGTATGTTTCTTTAAAAAGCCTGGGAATATGCAACTCAAGTGTATTATTTGTTTGGAGCGTTTTGTTCTTTATAACGGATGTGACTCTATTAAAGAACGTGAAAAACAAAAGCATGAAGCAATGCGTAATCTCCATTATTGAAAAGACATTACTCTAGATACTTTTGAAAATCCTAAAGCTGAATTAAAAAATGATGGTAAAGATGGAAACTGGTTTGCACCTTTACGTTTTCATATTCTCCCTAAATTAGGCTATTTTCACGTTTCAGAGATTACCCAAACAGAGATACACAATACACTTGCCCCTATCTGGCATACAAAAGCTTGGAGTAGCTCGTACTGCATTGAACCGCCTCAATTTTGTTTTAAACATGCTGCTGCATTGGGATAAAATCATAAAGATTGAGCTACCGCTTAAACATATTTTATTTGTTGTATTTATACAGGTTGTAATGTCTGTTGTTTTTTTTTTTGAAAAATTGACAACATCTAACATATTTAAAAATAAGTTTTTCCCCAAAAATACCAACGTGCAAAATTCAAAGTCTCACTAAAATCATAAGAAGTATTTATTCAGTGAGTTGAAAAAAATGATACAATCTATGTCATAGGTTTATCATTTATATTTTCAAAATTATAATCAACTGAATTGTAGTTTTGTTATTTTTGAGTAAATTTTTTATAGGGTGCAAATTGAAATGATAAATCGATATAATTGAAAAAACTTCA
>NZ_JBHIQG010000625.1:0-940 GCF_042196425.1 Bartonella sp. AD328YNZD
GAAAAATGGACAATAGGATACTCTTTATCTCATGGTTTGTTTTTATCTTTTGTGTAAGAATTCGCAGAATGTTTGAAAAGCCATTTAAAACTGTAATGCTTGCAAAAAATAAGCAGGTTACAGAAATAAGTGTATATTTGTTGTATTTGTGATTTATCAAAGATGTTTAATTTGCCGCTTCAGCCAAATTTCTTGTGTGAATTGAATTTGCAGAAACAGGGTTTTTTTCATATAGCTGGTGTTGATGAAGTAGGACGAGGACCTCTCGCTGGACCGGTGGTAACGGCAGCAGTTATCTTGGATAAAGGTCATATTCCTGATGGATTAAATGATTCAAAAAAACTTTCTTTTCTTCAACGAAGTAGACTTTATCATGAAATTTTGCAAAGTGCATTGGCGGTTTCAGTTGCTAGTGTTTGCGCTCGTACAATTGATCAATCTAATATTAGACAAGCAACTTTAGAAGCAATGCGTCGCTGTATTAAAGGATTAGCTGTTTCAGCCCACTATGTACTTGTTGATGGACGTGATATTCCCTCTGGGTTGTTTTGTCCTGCAATTGCGTTGATTAAGGGCGATCAGCGTTCGGTTTCAATTGCAGCCGCATCTATTATTGCGAAGGTAACGCGTGACCGGATGATGAAATGTGCAGGACAAGTTTATAAAGGCTATGGTTTAGAGAAGCATGTAGGATATGCAACGTTAGTTCATCGTACGGCTCTTAATAAATATGGTCCAATCGTAGGATTACATCGTTATAGTTTTGCACCACTAAAAGAACGTTATAGGAATGATGTATCATGACGATTCTACCACTCAATAGCGCTTCAATAAAAGAGGCAATAGCGCTTCTTGAACAAGGAAAGTTAGTAGCGTTACCAACGGAAACTGTTTATGGATTAGCAGGCGATGCGACCAATGGGAGGGCAATTTCTTCTAT
>NZ_JBHIQG010000626.1:0-937 GCF_042196425.1 Bartonella sp. AD328YNZD
CAAAGAAGCGTGCAATTACCATAAATGGCTTGATGACACTTTAAACATCATATGGCAAAATACTGACTTATAAAAACAATTTATTGTTTTGCATGTTGAATGAGCGTTCCCAATATTGGAGAACTCTCTCATCCCAACCCTGTTTATATTGAATCAGTCAAAACAATTTTCTTACACGTTACAAAAGAAGTAAAAATGCCTCTTATGCATCATCTTACGACAAGAGCTGTAGCAAAAAACATTGGAGGCTGGCAAAGTGTGTGATGGTGCCAGCTTGTTACTTCATAAGCATAAAGATGGGAGGCTCAATGGATTTACCGTTAGACTATTCAAAAACGCCGTCGCGAAAGGACTTTTGGAACGTTGAGAGAACTCTCTTTAAAACAAGCGCGTAAAACTGCACCCACTGGAAATACCACGTTTATCAATAAGCCGATAAAGATATTTCTCTTACCCTTTTCAAAACCTAATGATTGAGGAAGCGATGATCTACTTTTACACCCCATTTTAATAGACTCTCTTCAATATCTCCATATTTCAAACCATAAAGAAAACTTGTCATCGACTTTTTCGATATGATCAATCTCTTCTCCCCACGCCTTAAAGAAAGAAGAAAATCTTACCACTTTCACTCCGATTTAAAAGTTATATTTCATCTCTATTTAACAAACAAAACAACGGCCTTGTTCATCTATTCAGCAACAATTCTAACAATTTCTTCAAAGGATTTATCTTGATTTTAAAATTAAAGATAGTGAATCTTATGGTGAAAGGAAGCACACTTTACCACTTTTCTTATTCCCCACTTACAATAATGCACTCGATTCCAAAGCTTCAAAAACGCTTTTTGCAAAATTTAAAAGTAGAAAAATGCCCATTATCCATGAAACTATAGAGTTGTGCATTCTTTCCCTTCACATATCCTTAAAAGCAAAGG
>NZ_JBHIQG010000627.1:0-934 GCF_042196425.1 Bartonella sp. AD328YNZD
ATTGCTGCTTTTCTGAATACCTACGAGAAAAATTATCGGTTGGGGAATGAAAAATAGCTGAGGAGCGCGCATAAACATTTACACCTGTAAACAAGCCAAAGAAAACAACAATGGCACGAAAAATTCTCAAAAGAGAACTTTGGCGTAAAAATACAGAAAACAATACAGATTTCCCCGCTTTGCACTATTCATGAAGCACTCTTTAAAAGAACTTCATGGAACAGCTAATAAACCCACTTAAAACAGCCACTGCCCTATAACACTTTTAACAAAAGCACATGCCTCTGTAACCAAAGAAAAGTGACACCCAAAAACTGCTTTATTTTAACTGCTGAAGATCTCTCCCCCACATTTATATAAAGAAACCTCTAAACAAAACTGTTTAGCCCGTCAATGGTTAATACATCAATATCCCCAGTTTAATGCTACAATATATTTATCAATAATTAGAGATAAATTCACTCTCCAGCTCCTCTAAGCCACTCAACACGCATATAAACGAGACATCATGCGATCAAGCACATCCTGTCGTCAAAAACCATCATAGAAAACAATAAGAAATCTCTTTTAAAACTTTCTACTCAAATAGGCAAAACTCTCTGTACAGCGCATTAAGCAACCTTTCTCCAAAGATAATGATCTAAACAGAAGAGTTTTGTCCAGTGCTGTCAGTGTTGTCAGTTCTTTTTAGAGCCTATATTATTTTTTTTAATGAGAAAAAATTAAAAACATTATATTTCAATATGTTAGTATTTTAATGGTACAACCTATATCGACAATACAACCTTAAATACAATCCATAATATATATTTGTCAGTTTGTGTCAGTAAATTAAACTGACAAAATAGATTATTTTAGTGACTCATAAAACCTATCAAAATACTCATTATGATATCTTAAAAGCACATATCAAATTTGTCTTTTTTCCATAAAA
>NZ_JBHIQG010000628.1:0-933 GCF_042196425.1 Bartonella sp. AD328YNZD
CCCACGAAGTAACAAAAACTCTTGAAACTTTTCAATCTACTGATCTTTCTGAAAAGATTGAAAATTTATCGCATTGTATCACACAAATAACAGAAGAGATTACTGAACCTAAAACTCTCGTAATTAATTCTTTGCACGATATTGTTCAATTAGCCGAACAGCATAATGATACTCCTTTCAAACTCCTTATTAAAGAATTTGTTCATCCTGTTTCTTTTGAAGCTGGGCATATTACCTTAAGACTTTCTGAAAATACCCCACAATTTCTTGCTCATGATATAGAAAAAAAGATATCTCAATGGACAGAAAAACGCTGGACAATAACTTTTGTTAATGAAGGAGGTGGCCCAACCTTACAGGAGGAAAGTATAGCGATTCAAAAGACTCTTTTTTCCAATGCAGAAACAGATCCTGATATCGCAAAAATCCTCAATCATTTCCCAGAAGCAAAAATTGTCGATATTCGACTCAATAAAGAAGAAAATGATCTTGATTTACTCCCCAATACCTTTAAAAATGCTGATATTTTTAAAAATAAAAATGATATCAATGATGAATAAGGATACCTCTTCCTATGCGTGAAATGATGAGCATGATGAAAAAAGCCAAAGAAATGCAAGAAAAAATGCAGAAGATTCAAGAAGAAATAGCTAATCTGCAAGCTGTGGGCACTGCAGGAGGTGGTCTCGTCAATATCACTTTAAATGGAAAAAATATTATAACAGCAATTCAAATTGATCCTTCATTACTCAAACCTGAGGAAGCTGAAATTCTTGAAGATCTCATTATGGCGGCTTATAATGAAGCAAGAACAAAAATCGAAGTCGCAATAGAAGAAAAAACCAAAAGTATGACCGCAGGGCTACCACTCCCATCAGGTTTCAAGCTTCCATTTTAATGAAACGGATTTTTTCCGTGGGACAAAAATATGTC
>NZ_JBHIQG010000629.1:0-932 GCF_042196425.1 Bartonella sp. AD328YNZD
GCAGGTTACACCTCAGAAAATGGAAAATACCGCTCTAACATATCCGCAACAACTTCTGGAGGTCACTGGGGTGTAGGGGCGGGATTCAATATAACATTGAATTGATAATAAACAAAATATATAAAAATTTCTTTTCACCCCTGTCTCATGAGGCAGGGGTGGAATTTTTTTTTACGTATGTAAAGAAATATATAAATTGATTAAGTGATATAATGATAACTACAGGTCAAAAAACAGCAAAAGCTTACAAGATTTCAACAAAGCGAACTTCTTTTTCAAAATAAGATAATAAGCTTTTTCATATAATATACGTTCATTATTGTCTGCTTTAAGTTTTAAATCTAAAAGATCTATAGAGCTTTATAGATAGAAAAAATAAATATCCTTTCGCTTTCTCCCAAGCTGCAAATTTACTCAAAAATCTCTGATAAAGTAGAAGTATATCGTTAAATTTATTTCAATTTTATTGGAGTAGGTTATAAAAACAATATACTAAACTAACTCCGCCCTATGCACAGATTAGCTTTTCTATAGGAGCTACATGTCAGAAGATAGAAAGATTTGCTCTAATTTATCGATTACCAGTGCTGGCGAACAGTGGGGATATGCACAGGGTTTAGTGTAACGCTGAATTAGCAATAAAAAAACTCAAACCCAAAAGGTTTATCCTAGATAAGACGAAGCAAACAGATTTTAACCATCAACGCCGTTAAGTCTTTATTTCTGTTGATTTTAATGAGATGTTGGTGATTAAAGTATAAAGGGTGCAGATGATACAAAGGAGAGGTATAGATTGCATCCATAATTGAATATTACAAGATTTTTAGCGACACACTAAATTATGACGCTGTACAGTGCCCCTGCATTTCTTACAAGCATTCTGCTTTTATTGCAAAAATGACACACAAGAATCCATAATGACAAACTTTATT
>NZ_JBHIQG010000630.1:0-931 GCF_042196425.1 Bartonella sp. AD328YNZD
CGACGAGGTGTCCAATATTCACGAGCGGCTTTATAGGTTAATCCAGCATTCACAAGTTGATCCGTAACAGCTTTTTTAAGATCAGCAGCAGCTTTTCGTTGCATACGTGCGGGTATTTCTTCACTGAAAAGTTCAAGAAGAAGATCAGACATTAGGCCTCTCCAGTATATATTTGTCCAGCTTCTGTGAGTAAGAAGGCTTCCCCACAACGGCGCGCGAGATTACGAACGCGAAGAATGTAATTTTGTCGTTCGGTTACAGAAATAACGCCACGTGCTTGCAAAAGATTAAAGATATGGCTCGCTTTAATACATTGATCATAGGCAGGAAAAACACAGCGATGGAATACATTTTCTTTATTTGGTTTTCCAGCATCAAGAAGTGCGCTGCATTCGCGTTCTGCATCGATAAAGTGCTGATGGAGCAGTTTTGTATCAGCAAATTCGAAGTTGTAATATGAGTATTCCTGTTCTGCCTGTAAAAAAATATCTCTATAACTTATTTTGTTTTCTCCCTCTAAACCATTAAAGTTAAGGTCATAGACGTTATCAACCCCTTGGATATACATCGCTAGACGCTCAAGACCGTATGTGAGTTCCCCTGAAACTGGAGCGCATTCAATGCCGCACACTTGTTGAAAATAAGTAAATTGAGAGACTTCCATTCCATCGCACCAACATTCCCATCCAAGCCCCCAAGCACCAAGAGTGGGACTTTCCCAATCATCTTCAACAAAGCGAATATCATGCAGTTTTGTATCAAGCCCGATAGCTTGTAGCGACTTTATATAAAGTTCTTGTAGATTGAGCGGAGAGGGTTTGAGAAGCACTTGGAATTGATAATAGTGTTGTAAACGATTTGGATTCTTACCATATCGGCCATCTGTTGGACGTCGAGAGGGTTGGACATAAGCAACTTTCCAAGGGCGTGG
>NZ_JBHIQG010000631.1:0-927 GCF_042196425.1 Bartonella sp. AD328YNZD
CACCTCTTATGAATCAATCATCTTTTGTGCCAAGGGCAGTGACAACATTGAGCACCACCATTTTTATGAGAGAGTAAGCCCAGCTCCATCACACTTATTGATTAGTTCCCAATGTGCATCTTTCCACTTGTAACATGCAAGCGCAAGGCTTTGGTTGATTCAATAGAAGAGGATTTGAAATAAGAAAATCTTAAAATATTCGGGTGTTCTATTCAACATACAAAACCATTGATGATGATTATAAATCAACATATTCTCTAATATTATAACCGTTATTTTTACTTAAAATAAAAGGTCAAGTTAAGGCATCACTTTCTTTTCTCGCAATATTCAATCTTGCTTCGCTCTTTGAGAGAATTTATTAAGAGATGTTCCTTTTTTCATTTTTTATCCATTCGTTAATTTCATTTGTGACGGATAAGAAAATGATTTTGATTGATTTATAAGAGAGAATGAAGGGAGTAAATTTTATGATAGGTAGGGGCTTATTTAAGGTGTACAATGATAAATCATTCTTATAAATTAACGTCTTGTCTGTGGTGATCGCATTGACAAACATAGTTGGCAGATGGGGAATGAAACAAAGGGACGTATTTTTCTAAAATAATGGACAATAAGCATTTCTTGTTTTATGACCGTCATAATGAATGATTTTTCTAAAAAAGGGGAATTTATGACCCAATATCCCAAATGTCCTCGTTGTGATTGTCTTTATACTTATGAAGATGGTGAAAATTTTGTGTGTCCTGAATGCGCACATGAATGGCCACAAAAGAACGATGCCGCTGTTCTTTCCGATACTGTTTATGATGCCAATGGTCAGATTTTGACAAATGGCGATACTGTTATGGTGATAAAAGATCTGAAAGTAAAAGGCGCTTCATCTGTTTTAAAAGGGGGGACGAAGGTAAAGAATATTCGCTTGGT
>NZ_JBHIQG010000632.1:0-926 GCF_042196425.1 Bartonella sp. AD328YNZD
GAAAACAGTGAAGCCTTTCATGCTTTTGATGCCTTTCATAAGGAATTAAAGAACAACTTAAACAGTGAAATAAAACAGGAGGAAGCCATTGAGATGTTAGCACAACATCTTGTCACGCGTCCCGTGTTTGAAGCTTTGTTTGAGGGCAATGAATTTGTGCAAAACAATGCCATTTCGCAAGCCATGGAAAAGATCTTAACAGAACTTGATAAAACCAATATCGAGGAAGAATCCAAGGAATTACAAGAGTTTTATAACAGTGTAAGGCTTCGTGCTTCTGGGATTACTTCGCCCCAAGCAAGGCAAAATCTTATTATTACGCTTTATGAAAGCTTTTTTGCCAAGGCATTTAAGAAAACCACGGATAGGCTTGGGATTGTTTATACACCCGTTGAGGTTGTTGATTTTATCATTCATTCTGTTGATGATGTGTTGCGTAACGAATTTGGAAAAAGCTTGGGGTCACGGGGTGTCTCTATTCTTGACCCTTTCACTGGAACGGGGACCTTTATCACGCGGCTATTACAATCTAAACTGATCAAACCAGAGGATATGGAATATAAGTTCCGAAATGATATCCATGCCAATGAGATTGTCTTACTCGCTTATTACATAGCAGCGATTAACATTGAATCGACTTATCATAGTATCATGAAAGGTGATTACATTCCCTTTAAGCATATTGGCTTAACCGATACATTCCGGATGCTTGAAGAGAAGAACCTGCTACAGGAATTATTCAAAGAAAACAGTGAATATTTAGAACATCAAAAGAAACTAGATATCGAAGTTATCTTTGGTAACCCCCCTTATTCTATAGGACAAAAAAGTGCTAATGATAATGCAAAAAATACCCCTTATCCAATTTTAGATAAACGGATCAGTGAAACTTATGCTGCTCAATCTAAAGCAAGTAATATACGAGC
>NZ_JBHIQG010000633.1:0-923 GCF_042196425.1 Bartonella sp. AD328YNZD
TCACCTTCTTGCTCAGATTTCTTCTTAATGATTTGGCGTTTTAACAAACGCGCACGTTGTGACAACTCTTTATCGTCTGCTTTCATTAAAAAAACATCAAGACCACCGCGGTGCTCAACAGAACGCAACGCACTTGCAGAAATGCGCAAGCGATAACTTTGCTGTAACACTTCTGAAATCAATGTCACATTGCAAAGATTTGGTAAAAAACGACGCCGAGTCTTATTATTTGCATGGCTAACATTATTACCATACAGAACCGTCTTCCCTGTCAATTCACATGCACGAGACATAAACTTCACCCTTAAAACTCTAAGAAACTTTCAAATCCCTATACCCAAAGGATAGAATGAACGTAAAGCACGCACAACACTACCTCGAACGGGCACCATTGGGAAGTTTCTTTCTAATAGGGGGTCGACAACAAAAGGTCAAGTCTTTTATAAAACCTTTTTCATCTCTTATGGGAGCATTTTTCATCTTTTTCTGCAATAAGGCGTACAAAATGTTTTTTTAAAGTCACACCATGTTAGAATGAAAGCTTATTGTCCTGAAAGGAAATATAAATCATGAGTAAACAAGAGTCCCCCATGACAAAGCTTCAAGAAAATCCTAACCGTTTTTCTTCTTTTTTGTTTGGAACTTTATGTATTTGTTTTTTTCTTCTCTTCAGTGCATTAGGTATATGGCAAGTACAACGGTTAAACTGGAAAACAAATCTTATCACCAGTACCAATCAGCGCATTCATTTGCCCCCCATAAAAGCCCCCCCCAAAAATCAATGGGCAGATGTTACTTTTGAAAAATATGAATATCAACCTGTTGTTATCACGGGAAAATTTTTAACAGATAAAAATATTTTGGTCACGGCTACCGCTCAAAATACTACGGGATATTGGGTTTTGACTCCTTTACAAACCACT
>NZ_JBHIQG010000634.1:0-922 GCF_042196425.1 Bartonella sp. AD328YNZD
TGTTTCCAAAAGCTCAGAAGCTAAATCAGGAATAGAAAGCAATGCCTTGCTTGTCTCGGCTCCCCAAGACAAACTCACTGATCCAGATAGAAACAAAGTCACACAAAAAACAACTCTTGTGATAAAAAACTTTAAAAACGTATTTTTACTCACGACACTTCTATCCATGACATGCCTTTAATCAAAGATGCAAAGAGCCCTACTAAATTTATCTACGTAAAACCAGCACGGCTCGATACTCTCTACCACTTTTACCATAAAAGAAAATGGTCACAGATCATTCTTTTCATGCAAAATCTCGTATCTGCAATCCATTATTTTATCTATTCTCTCCCGATTTTGGATCAGTTTTACTGAGGCCCGTATTCATTGTCGGTAAGAATGCTTTATTTGCCTGCGGCGGATTACGAAAATAGAAAAAGAAATCCTCATTTGGAGAAATCACCATCGGTGTTCTTTCTAAATTCTTGTATTGTTCCATCGCCAACCAAAAATCGTAAAAAGACGGATTAGCCTCCCTCGCATTCAATAAAAGACGAATACTTTCAGCTTGACCTTCACCACGGGTAATTTCAGCATCACGCTTTGCAGCTGCTACAATTTCTTCATATTCACGATTAGCTTCTGCCACAATACGATCTCGCTCCTGCTGACCACGAGCTCGGATATTTTCCGCAGCAGCTTCACGTTCAGCTGCCATTTGCCGATAGACATCTTCTGAAACAGCATCAGTCAAATCGGTTTTACGAATACGCACATCAACAATGGTAATACCCAACGAACCTGCATCTACAGAAAATTGCTTCTGTACTTCAGCCATCATCGCGCCTCGTTCATCCGATAAGGCTGCTTTAAATTCTCGCTTACCATAAACAGCACGCAAAGCGTCAATAAACCGTGGTGCAAGGTTTTCACGTGCCGC
>NZ_JBHIQG010000635.1:0-919 GCF_042196425.1 Bartonella sp. AD328YNZD
AAAGTCTTCCCCGTTCCACATGCCATAATGAGTTTGCCACGGTCTGCTTCTTGTAAACCTTCACAGACTTTCTTGATGGCTTCTTCTTGATGGGGACGAGGCTCTTTTGTTGATTTCAGAAGAACTTCTTGTTTTGTTGCAAATATTTGCCAATCTATCCGACTGTTTTCCATATGACGAAGGTCAATACGATAAACGGGTATCGCTTGTCCTTTAATCATGGCATTCACATTGTCACTTAATTCTACTTGCGTGCTATCAACGAGAAGACGATATTTAAAGATGTCTTTTCCAGATGCCGCGATAAAGCTATCAATATCCTTTTTACTGATCTGATGGTCTGCTTGATAAAACTTACATTGAATAGCCACATAGCCCTCTTGATGACGAAGCTTGGCAACCAGATCAATGCCGATATCATTTTTATTCCAATCTTCACGTTCTTTTGCCCATTCATAATAGGTTTCTACCTTTTCGTAGCGCCCATAATGAAGAGGGTCTTTCGTCAAGTAAGCTATGACAAGGTTTTCAAACAAGGTTCCTAATTCACGAAGTGATTTAGCTTGTTGACGATAATATTCCAACAGAGAGCGTAAAGTGACATGTTCATTATCAGACTTAATAGATTGCAGCATATTGTAATAAAAATCCCTTGCCTTATGAGATGATCAATAATCATCAAAAGAATCAAAACGAATTCAATCAAATTGACTTAAAGCAAATAACGATAAAAATGGGAAAAATTGATAAAAAAAGCCGATATTTTTTCAAAAGGAGTTTTAAAGGTTGCTTATCAACAGTCCATGACATGGAATAAGATCAGCAAAGTAGTGAAATTTGTTATTCATTTCACGGATTAATCAAAATAAATGTACTATGTACTTTAAAATATCAGAATGAGTAATTTGATAGGTTTTAT
>NZ_JBHIQG010000636.1:0-918 GCF_042196425.1 Bartonella sp. AD328YNZD
GAGGAAGCCCATGGCGGAATACTTTATCTTGATGAAATTGCTGATATGCCACGTGAGACTCAAGGTAAGATTCTTAGGGTGTTAACGGGGCAAACATTTGAGAGAGTTGGCGGTACAAAACGTGTTAAAGTAGATGTTCGTATCATTTCTTCGACAGCGCAAAATCTTGAAAACCTCATTTCTGACGGGCGCTTTAGAGAAGATCTTTTCCACCGTCTTTCCGTTGTTCCCATTACTGTTCCGCCCCTTTCTGCTCGTCGTGAAGATATTCCAGAACTTGTCCATCATTTTGTAAAAACAATATCACAGCAGGTTGGGATTAAGCCACGTGAAATCAGTGATGATGTGATTGCTATTTTGCAAACGCATGCTTGGCCGGGTAATGTAAGACAATTACGTAATAATATTGAGCGTCTTCTTATTCTTGTGCGGGATGGGGATGGTCCTATAACAGCGGATTTTCTTCCCAGTGAAGTGAATGATTCTTTGCCACGTCTTCAAATGGATTCGGATGAGAGTATAATGGATTTACCGTTGCGTGAAGCACGAGAATTGTTTGAAAAGAGATATTTAGTGGCGCAGATTGGACGTTTGGGTGGAAATATATCGCGTACTGCTGAATTTATAGGCATGGAGCGTTCAGCTTTGCACCGTAAACTTAAAGCGCTTGGAGTTTCTTAAAGCGATGCGTATTATTATTTGTGGAGCAGGACAGGTTGGTTATGGGATAGCAGAGCGTCTTGCTGCTGAAAATCACGATGTTACTGTTATTGATATTGAAACAAGATTAATTGAAAAGATTCGCGATACATTGGATGTGAGAGGTTTTGTTGGTCACGGTTCACGGCCTGAAGTTCTTTTGGCTGCAGATGCAGACAAAGCTGATATGTTGATTGCTGTCACTTTGTTTGATGAAGT
>NZ_JBHIQG010000637.1:0-914 GCF_042196425.1 Bartonella sp. AD328YNZD
CTCTTCTCTGTTTCAAAAGATATGTACAAATATCATTGTTCTATTTGCTAGCTTTCATATTTTCCCAACAGGTTTTGCCTTTGAGGAAATTTATAAGAGGCATTTTTCTTTCTTTTTTCAAAAGTTTTTATCCATATGTCCTCCAACTTGTGAGGTGTAAGCCAATGGTTTTTATGGTTTCATTATTAATAGATTTAAAATAAATCTTGTGATATTTGGCATTTCTATTCAAGAATATAAAACAATTAATTCTTATAAATCAATAAGTTATATGTATAGATTTTATAGAGAAAAGTTGTTTTTTTATTGATGAGAGAAATAAGCTGTTAGGGTCAGTTCTTATTTTTTATTGTTTGTGAAACTTCATTCATAAAGAGGGATTTGTCATCTTTTATAAGGAGAGCGATATTTTTTGCGATTGCCTCTAAGAGAGGGGGAAGCCATTCTTGATCAGATTTGGTAAAATTTCCTAGGACATGCTGATGAACAAGTTCTTTGCTTCCAGGATGACCAATTCCTATGCGTATACGGCAATAATTAGTACCACAATGGGTATCAATAGATTTAATACCATTATGTCCATTATTTCCTCCACCAATTTTTACACGGACTCTTCCCGGAGGCAGGTCTAACTCATCATAAATGATGATCAAATTCTTCAAATCTAATTTATAAAATCGCAAAGCTTCACCGATAGCTTGACCCGAGCAATTCATAAAAGTTTGCGGTTTTATAAGAAAAATTTTCTCATTATCTATGAAACCATTGGAGATTTCTGCTTGAAACTTTTTCGACCATGGAGAAAAAGAGAAGGACTGATAAATGGCATCAACAGCCATAAAACCGATATTATGGCGGTTATTTTGATATTGTAAACCAGGATTGCCAAGACCAGCAATAAGCCACATGTGTAT
>NZ_JBHIQG010000638.1:0-913 GCF_042196425.1 Bartonella sp. AD328YNZD
CATTCATATGCGTGATGTTTCAGTAGCAAGTTTTGGAGAACATGAGACACGCCCGGTTAATATGAGTGTTGTGTTTGGAATCAAGACGTGAGGTTTAGATGTCGACGATTTATGATTGGTCTTTAACGGCATCGGAGAATGGTGGTGCGGATAATCTGATTAATTGGTCAGAAGGACAACATCCGAACACGGTTAACAACAGTGCGCGTTTTATGATGCAGCGTGTGCGTGAATATTTATCGGATACGGGGGGTGTGATTGAAGCGGTTGTTACGGTTGATGATAAACAAAAGACGAGTGCGATAAGTCTTCAAAGTCCCTCTCAGTTTTTAGCGTATAAGAATGGGATATCGCTTTGTTTTAAAGCGAAGGGTAAGAATGTAGGGGCTACCACGATTGCTTTGAATAATTTAATCGGCAAGCCCGTTTATAAGGCGACGGACACCGGTTTATTAGCTTTAACGGGAGGAGAAATCCAAGATGGCTGTCTTTATACCGTTATTTATGATGAAGATATAACCGGTTGGCAAATTCTCAATCCCACAAGGGAAAAAGTTTCTTTCTTAAAACGTTTACCATCTGGTTTAATTGGTCCTTTTGGCATGGAGCGCTTGCCGGATGGTTGGTTACCTTGTGATGGGCGTGCTTATTCGCGAAGAACGTATAGAGCCTTGTTTGAGGTGATAGGAACGACGTGGGGAGAAGGAGATGGCGCCACGACGTTTAATGTTCCGGATTTTCGTGGAATGTTTTTACGAGGTATGGACTACGAACGCAATTTAGACCCTTGGCGTTCTTTTGCAAGTATACAACCCTGTTCTTTAAAAGGGCATGAACATTTTATAGGTCCCGCCTCTTCTGATGGTCGTTCTTCACGGAAAAGACGGGATGTTTCTTCTTCTGAAGTTTCTTT
>NZ_JBHIQG010000639.1:0-913 GCF_042196425.1 Bartonella sp. AD328YNZD
GTGCTCGTTATTTCTTTACTGATAGCACCAGGAGCAATTGCCTATCTTGTCACAAAGCGGTTTTCTTTTATGTTAATAATCGCGATACTTGTTGCCGCTTTTTCTGGTTTTTTAGGGATTTATCTCAGCTTATTTATCGGCTCTGATTCTGCTTCCACAATTGTGTTAATCTTAACATTGATTTTTATTGCTATTTTCATGATGATTTTCTTTCGTCAAAACACAGTTCAAGAAACTTGAAGATAATAAAATTCTCGCATATCAGCCATGCATTTTTATGTATTGTCTCTCGTGCCTATTTTAGTTAGAGACTGGATCGCCAGGTTATTTTCCTCCTAATGCCTAGCAATTGAATGCAGTGTATATTCTCCCCCCAAGACTGCATTTTAATTAAGAGGCTGCATTGATTTATTCTGCAGCCTTTTTATTTTTTTCTAAAACTTTTTCTCATTTCTTGAAATCATTTAAAATGATTATCATATTGCGTAAACTATTCGGTATTTTCAAGGAACTTATGACAGAAAAAATGCTTACGCATGAAGTGATAGAGAGTGATTGTGCACTCAAACATCTGAACAATAAGAAAATAGATACAGTGTTTTTATGTAGAGTTTTGCGTAGAGGAAAATAGTACGAGACGAATGAAAAAAGACTTGAAGATATCGCACCCTTTGCGTATCTGCTATTATATAGCAGGGTGGGCAATGGTTATATTAGGTATTATCGGCGTAGTATTACCTATTATGCCAACTGTGCCTTTTTTGTTGGTTGCCTCATGGTGTTTTACGCGTTCTTCTCCACGTTTTCATCAATGGTTGAATAATCATCGTATTTTCGGTCCCCCTATTAAGCGATGGGAAGAAAAAAAAGCAATCTCTCCATTCGTTAAAGTTTTTGCAATGATGAGTATGAC
>NZ_JBHIQG010000640.1:0-906 GCF_042196425.1 Bartonella sp. AD328YNZD
TAATTGTACAGATCTTCAAGCACTTGCACTGCGTCAAAGGATTCTATGCCACGTTGGTGAAGTTGATCTTTCAATCAAGCTTTTTGATCAGACACTTGGTCTACCGATTGTGCTCGCACCTGTTGGGCTAACGGGCATGTATGCACGTCGTGGAGAGGTAAAAGCAGCGCGTGCTGCAGTGGCAAAAGGGATTCCTTTTACACTATCCTCTGTTTCAGTTTGTCCTATTGCGGAAGTGCAAGAAGCGATTGGAGGTGCATTTTGGTTTCAACTTTATGTTCTCAAAGATCGCGGTTTCATGCGTGATGCACTAGAACGGGCTTGGTTGGCTGGTGTACGCACGTTGGTTTTTACAGTTGATATGCCAATTCCTGGTGCACGTTATCGTGATGCGCATTCGGGTATGTCTGGTCCTTATGCTGGTTTACGTCGTTTTTTACAAGCTTTGACTCATCCATATTGGGCTTGGAACGTTGGTGTTATGGGGCGCCCTCATGACCTTGGAAATGTTTCCATTTATCTCAAAAAGAAGATTGCATTGGATGATTATGTTGGTTGGCTTGGTGCAAATTTTGATCCCTCAATTGGTTGGCATGATCTACAATGGATTCGCGATTTTTGGAAAGGAAAAATGATTTTGAAAGGTATTCTTGATCCAGAAGATGCGCGAGAAGCCGTACGATTTGGTGCTGATGGTATTGTTGTTTCCAATCACGGTGGACGCCAGCTTGATGGTGTATTATCAACAGCACGAGCGTTGCCTGAAATTGCAGATGCTGTAAAGGATCATTTGACTATTTTAGCGGATTCTGGTGTTCGTTCTGGTCTTGATGTTGTACGCATGATAGCACAAGGTGCGGATGCTGTTATGATTGGCCGTGCTTTTGTTTATGCGCTTGCAGCAGC
>NZ_JBHIQG010000641.1:0-904 GCF_042196425.1 Bartonella sp. AD328YNZD
TAACATTAACAATAACAAAAAAAATAAAAATATTATTTTATCAAAAAGAGAAATTGATTTTGAAAATTTAGAAACAAACGATTTTGTTGAAAAGGCAATCGAGTGTGATGATGTTCAATCAGGACAAATCAAAACGATAGAAACCAAACAACCAATCATTCACGAGCAAAATACCAACACTTCAAACAATGCTAACAACCGATGGCAAATTGACGAAGCGATGATTGAGAAATTGCCTTCACGAAAAGTTAAAAAGGTTGGAAAACAACTTTCAGAAATCGTTGATAAGATAATGCCTGCTTATTTTCCAGAGAAAGCAAACTTTTTTGAAGGAACAAAGAAAATAAGGGAAAAACAAGAAGTTGAAAGAATACTAGAAGATTTCAAACCCGATTTTCAATACGCAACTGAACAAGGATTAACGCATGATGAAGCCTTATCAGAATTTGAAAAATTTGTACGCTTTTCAAAAAACAATCCATGTCGAAATGCAAATGAACGCGATTGGCAAAGCGCTTGGGATAATTGGATTACGCATCCAGAATATGGATTGGTAATTAAGAAACACAAAAAATCAGAAGTGAAAAAACTATATGAAAGCGCATGTTATAAACCACCGTCAAACAATTTCGCAAATAACCTTTCAGAAAGCTTCAATCAACTTGCAACAGCGATCTACGCTTAAAGACACTTATGGATCCGAAAAAAACAGCAAAGTAGTGAAGTTTGCTGATGATTTTGAGAATAGATATGCGTTTAAATTGACAGAAAGGCACCGTACAGAGCGATTTAAATATTTTGTGATAAAAACCACATTGAAATTAAAAACGCTTCTGTACGGTCCATTTTGAGGCAAATAAACCCATTGGTAAAGTTATGGATTTAGATAGGGGATATTAAACCA
>NZ_JBHIQG010000642.1:0-903 GCF_042196425.1 Bartonella sp. AD328YNZD
TAAAAGATGATGTGGCTTAATAAGAGAGTTTGTTCATAAGCCGTTTGGGTGTCTTAATCAAGGATGCCGTTAGGCGCCTCTGTAAGGTTTTCCTTGAGCTTGAGGAACCAAGGCTTGTTAGTCCCTTCGTTAAATGCGGGTCTGATGTTATGATTTTGGAGAGCGATTATGAAGAATTTGAGAGGCTGTCGGCCTCTTATTTTGGATTAAGTTATGTATAAACGAAGGGCGCTTTTTTATTCAGGGAGAATAAGAACATATCCAGAAGGGGCTAAACGGAATAAGAGAGCGTCATAACCCCACGCAGTAGACAGGCTGCAAATAGAAGAAACGCCTTCAAGAATTGTTAAGAATAATGCGTACGATATAGCGGGGCTTCATCTGCTGCTTCGCGGCGTTGTAAGTAGTATGCGACAAAAAGGAAAAAGCACGCGAATCCACTCGCATTCCCAAAGAAAATTAGTATGGCATGAATCGGTCCACGAAGACGGAACAGGATAAGAAAAATTGTAAAAGTAAATACTGTAAAGATCCCTTCGAATATTCCACGCACTATATTGCAAAATTTTCGCATCATAATTGCAGAAACGCTCTGTTCTGCGTATCGATTTTTTCTTTTGATGCTTGTATTCTTAGAAGATATGCCGTCCACAATTCCCCCCCATTTTAAAGCAAAAACGCTATAAACTTAATCGCTTATAATTATATCATCACAAAAGACAAGAAAAATTTATTCATTTTAACGAAAAAATAGGTGTTTTATTGAGGGGCAAATCTATTTTCTTTTGCAAGAGTTATTCAATCCGTTCGTCAATAGAAAGTCTACCCCCCATTGAACAGGAAACTATCCTGATGCACAAAAATTTCATAAGCTGTATGTCTAATCAATTCAGAAATCGTAAT
>NZ_JBHIQG010000643.1:0-898 GCF_042196425.1 Bartonella sp. AD328YNZD
CCTCGCTGTTTATTTTGCAGGTTTACAAAAAACAGATGCTAATGTTTGTTGACGTTTTGATTTTTTCACAAAATGAGCACAATTGTCTTTATTTGGCTCAAGAGCGACCATACTTCTTGCTAATTTCAGTAAAATCTCGGAGGTATAGAGCTTCTTTTTATCTGCATACCATGCGGTAAGATAAACTTGTGCTGCTTCATGATAGCGTTTTTGTCCCAACAAAGATTCGGCCAACCAAAATAAAGCATCATCACTCAAAGAATCTTTTTTGTAACGATTTTGAAAAGCGCAAAAGCTTTTTTCAGCATCAACATAGTTAGCAGAACGAATAAAATCATACCCTTCCTTATACAAAGCTTTAGAAGAAGAAAGATTGTCACTCTGATGTACTTCAATTGGAGCTCTTACTTCATGCGCTTTGTTAAAGGATTGACTGTTTTCATGGTCATGGCTCTCCACCTTAGCTTCCACAGCAGCAACCTTTGTCTGAACACCTGTACTATGGTCCTGCTCCATCTCTTCTTTTACAGTCTGAGATTTTTCATCTACAGCAGACTTTTCAAAAGAACAAGAATAAACAGAAGAGGTTTCTGTATCAAAAAGCTCGTGAAACTGCTTGTTAACATTTTTTAGACTGTTATGCTCAAGCACCATTCGTATCTTATGTAAAAGCTTATCTAAATCATAATCTTGAAATAAAGCCTGTTGATTCTCTAAAATAATCCCTTGGTGCTCCGCAACACTAGTGGCTTTTTCCGCCGCGCTAGATGCTGCTTTATCAGCTGCTTCAGGAGCTTTTTTCACAGCATCAGACGGCTTATCAACAGCGTCAGTGGCTTTTTTCTCCACATCAGATGCTGCTTTATCGGCTGCTTCAGGTGCTTCTTTCACTGCATCA
>NZ_JBHIQG010000644.1:0-894 GCF_042196425.1 Bartonella sp. AD328YNZD
ATTCGAACTCTCGAGAGCCTTTTGAGCCCTACTCCCTTAGCAGGGGAGCGCCTTCGACCACTCGGCCACCTCTCCGACAAAGAGGCATAAATGGTATCAACAGAAAGTTCAAGACTTTTTCGATTTTTTTCCCAAATATCTGAAAATTTTTCTCCTATTGATCCCATAGGGACCAAAAGTTAATAAAACAAAAATTGTGTCTTTTTTACCACAGCATCTCGAATAGTACATGCATATATTACAAAAAGGTAATTTCATATTTAAAACTCTAAAAAGATTAGTTATAGCTAAGATAACAAGTGCTGCGTATTTACTTATGTCTTTGTCCTTAATGCGTTAGGAAAATAGTACTCTTTAGAAGAAATTTAACCGGACCTCGGAGATCCTATATGAATATTAAATCCCTTTTTTTAAGCTCTACAACAGCTTTTTTAGCTGTTTCTGGAGCTCATGCTGCTTCAACAGTTATCCCCGAACCCGAACCTGTAGAATATATTCGCGTTTGTGATGCCTACGGAAAAGGATATTTTTATATCCCTGGAACAGAAACCTGCATGCGTTTATCAGGAAATGTTCGTACTGATTTTATAGGCGGTGATAATATCGATGCAACAACCGAAACTGAACTAAGAGACAAAAGAAAAACCTATGGCGCAGCATCACGGCTCACCCTTGTTTTTCAAGCAGCTTCGGAAACAGAAATGGGAACACTTCGTTCATATGCGAGAATTTATTCAAACTGGGGGGATGGTAGAGACAACGCTAGTGCAAGGCTTGCAGCGGCTTACATTGAACTGGGTGGTTTTCGCGTAGGTCTTGATGACACAATTTTCAACAGCTGGACTGGTGATTATGGAAATGTTCTCAATGATGACAGCATAGCACCTGCTGGCA
>NZ_JBHIQG010000645.1:0-892 GCF_042196425.1 Bartonella sp. AD328YNZD
TATTATAAATCAATTCATTGTAAATTGATAAAGTAGCATCATCATTCTTTTTCGTTTTTAATATTGTGATTTTTCTTGGTGCTTGAAATGAAAGAGAGATTGGGCTCTGTCTTAAAATATTTTTTCTTCCTGTCTTTATTTTACTTGTGATATGCAGGCGAGCGTTTTTTCTTCATCATACAGGAGTTAAAATGAGAGAATATCACAAATTTTGAGGGAGGAAGTTACAAAACAGAAAACTTCTGTTATCAAATAATATATATTATATAGTATAAAGTTATTAATAGTTATAAAATCACAGCTTTATTTGCGTATTTTCTATCTATTTATTCTTTATTACTATAATATATTTTATATAATTATTTTATTTTTAGTCATTGAATCATAGTAAATCGTTTATAGCGAGAAAGTTTTTTATAGCATCTACGTTATAGAATAAATAACGAAACATAGAGAAGTATTCATGGATTGGAGAAGACAGTAAAAGACTTTAGAATGACTTTTTCATGAGAGTCATAGAGATTTATTAGAGAGGCGAATCGTGTGTTTTTGATCAACAGAAGCTCTTTGATTCTTTATTTGCTAACCACTGAATACAATCATTGAGGGCTCTCGCTGTTATAACTTGCTTTTTTGCTAATTTTTTTTCTTTACTTGGTAAGCGTTTTTCTGAATGTTTAATAGAAGTAATAGGGGGAAAGAGTCCGAAATTGATATTCATTGGCTGAAAGGATTGTCTTTCTGTTTCTTCTATTACAATATGCCCCCCCGTAATATGATGCAAAAGGGCACCAAATGCAGTGGTTTGTGGGGGGAGGCAAGGACAGTTATGATGATATTCGGCAGCAGCAAAACGTCCAGCAAGAAGCCCTATTGCCGCTGATTCTACATA
>NZ_JBHIQG010000646.1:0-890 GCF_042196425.1 Bartonella sp. AD328YNZD
AAGCGGATTTATAAGCGGGCTATCGAAACACTAGAACATCAATTTGTAATAGCAAAAATCCCACAAGCAATAGCGGATGAACAAAGAAAGATTCTTCGAAGTTCTATCGCAACCGTTGAAGAAGAATATTTAGTAGTTGAAAAGAAATTGCTTTCTTCAGTCATTGGGTGGAATCCCACAAATATAAATGAAGATAAGAAAGTTACAAAAAAAGTTATATTACCAAAGAATAATGAATTTTCAATGGTAAACATAAAAAGAAAGCAGGATTTTGTTGCACGTTCAAAAGATAATAAAGTATTTGATAAGCCTTATGTATCAGATGTACCAGATGCAGAGCCTGTTAATATGGGGGCTTATTTCTCTTCTCAGCATGTTAATAGCTGTACGTTAAAGGGTTCTCCCTCGCAGGAAGATAATCCGCATATTGTTTCGCATATTTTTTCCCAGGCTTTACGTCGCGCTAATAAATCACTGGTGCAAAGGCGTATTGTGATAAGTGCTGTTTCTGTTGCTAGTATTGTTGTTTTAACGGTTGGTATTTTTTTTGTTGGTGAGCGTGTATTTATATCAAATGATCATCAGTTGTTGGGAGAAAATCTTCAAGCTTCTCACAGAGTTCCAAAGGCACTTTCGGTTAAGAGAAAGTTAACACAACGCTTATTAGAGGATGGGAGTGAAATTGATGTCGGTTTAAAACAAGCGACAGATTCTTCGGATGAAGAAGGAATCTCAACAGTTGTTTCTAGCAATTTGCAGTCGCTTGAAAAATCGGGTGAAGCTGTTTTTTATCAAGCACGTACAAATTATGATGCAGAAAAGATGGCAACCGGAAGTGTTCGCTGGACGCTTATAAAGGAGTCTTATGTGAAGGGGGCTCCAGAAGAAAC
>NZ_JBHIQG010000647.1:0-887 GCF_042196425.1 Bartonella sp. AD328YNZD
GAATTCTCTCATTTGTGAAGCTAAGGAGATGTTGTCTATTTTTATTAAAGTTCCTTATATTTCTTTATGCTTTTATTTTTCATTGATCTTTTTCAATATATTCTCGCAGTATTGGCAGTGGATATTTAAAGATCATCATATTAATGTCACTTATTTTGATCTTGGTGTGACATTTTCGCTGATATTGTTCTCTCAGCTTTTGGCTAGTTTTCTCTTTACAAAACTAAGTGAAAGAATGAACTTTATTTTACTGTTGTTTCTTTCAGCTTCACTGATTTTTACAGTCGCTTTTTTTGAACCAAGAAAAGAAATTGCTGTCATTTTAGTCTGTATGACTTTTTATCTCATTAGGTACACCTATCTTCGTGTAGAAGTGGTCTTGCATGATAATATTAGTGATCATTTTAGGGCTACATACGAATCCTTCTTGTCAACTGTTGGAAGATTGAGCCTCTTGGTATTTTTTTACATGAGTGCGTATATGGTCGATATGTTTGGCTTTTTCTCGCTCGTTTATATTTTTGCTGTTTATTTATTGATTTACTTGTTGGCAGTGTTTTTTTTAGAAGGAAATCTCAAAAAAGCTCTGTGAGAATATTTACTTATCATTATCACGCATGTCTCATCGGGCATTATAGTGGATCAAGGCTTTGATTTATAAGTCTTATCATTGTTTTTCATGTTGAATGAGAAAGCTGAATATTGTCCGTTCTTCTTATTGCAAATCTATGTATATTAATCAAAATCATGTTTCTTGTACATTATAAGTGGGCGTGGTGTAAAAATCATAAAAAAGAAGTAAAAAGGCTTCTCATGAATATTCTTGAACGCTAAGAGTTGTTGGCAAGATGAGAAGCTGATAAAGAACATGATTGTACCGGATTATA
>NZ_JBHIQG010000648.1:0-887 GCF_042196425.1 Bartonella sp. AD328YNZD
GCCAATGTATGCATGTGTCATAGAGGACAACTCGCATTAGCTCTTACTCAATTGCCTGATTGGAAATATGAAATTAAGCACATCTAAAAAATAAACTTGCAAATTTTTAAAAGTTGGAGTGCTTCACATGCCTTCCAGCACTCCCACCCATTTAATTAATATAAAAAAGAGAAAGGTAATGAGATGATATTTGATGATGGAGATAGATATGTAACGACACGTGAGTGTGCACAGCTTTTTAGTGTATCAACCACAACGATTCGCAATTGGGTGCTTCAGGGGTTGTTTCCGGAGCCATATAAGCTAGGGAGAGCAGTGAGATGGAGAAAAAAAGAGATCCTAGCTTTTACTCCAAAGAAAAATACGGAGCAAATAAGAACAAATTAGGTAAAATTATATAAACTGTAGAAGGTGGTCTAAAAGGTGGTCTGAAAATAGCTATTTAAAGAAAAAATCTATATATTTCAATATATTTAAGAAATAAAATGGTGCCCCCAGAGAGACTCGAACTCCCGACCCCCTGATTACAAATCAGGTGCTCTACCAACTGAGCTATAAGGGCGTAACCATGTAGGAGTTAGCACAAACTAACAAAAAGGAAAACAGAAAATTATTAAATTTTATGCATATTAAAAGAAAACTATATAAAAAATAACCAATTTATTTCCTTTTTTCCACTTTTTACAGCAAGGTTGGAACTATCCTTATGTTGATATCTTATAGAATCTTTTATAAGAATGCACCGTTTTGCTATCGAATTACGAATCTGAAGACTTTGATTGATGAGCAAGGTAATTTTCTAGCCAGTGAATATTATAATTACCATCAGCAACATCTTGATTATTAATAAGATCGCGAAAAAGAGGTAGTGTAGTTTTTATCCCATC
>NZ_JBHIQG010000649.1:0-886 GCF_042196425.1 Bartonella sp. AD328YNZD
CCTTTTCCCAAGGAAGGGTGTTCTATTGAAAGCCAAGCACGCGGCCAAGATCAACCTCAGTCCCAGATCAACCTCATTCATTGCCCTCATCGAAAACTTCCTCAAGTACACGACACGCCCTACGCTTACCTCTTCCTCAAGAAATTTCAATCCCTTTGCCTTAAAATCCACCCCTTTGCCTCAAAGCCTCGTTGTCAATCTGGCAAAGCCCCCAAATGATAAGGATTAATCATTTGGCAAGCCGCAGCATGGATACCAGCGTCTCCAACAATTCCATAACCAAATTGCACAAAACCTTTTTCATCCAGAGATGAGAAACTGTCCTTAGCGGTCTCGTAAATAAATAACAGTCTCGTAAATAAATAAATGTCCCTCTTTTCTTTCAATTTTCCCCCTCCACCCCAAGCTCTTTAAAAACACTGTTGCCCTTTCCATGGAGCAAAAAGTCTTGATCAAAACGTGTGCTTTTGGCTCACCTTCTCTATGCGCCTTGCCTCCACCTGCAAGAAAATGGGTTCTTTTTCCCCAAACACCAGAATATCTTTTGCTTTAAATATAGATTTTTCGCTCTCCATATCGCTTGGTAAGACACATTTTTATGCTTGATAAAAAGAAAATAAGTTACAAGATTTTCTCTCTTTAAGAGAACAGAAACAGCAAGTGAAACCCAAGAGCAGCCCTCTTCACTTATCCCCCTTAAAAGCTCGCAAAAATCCCACTCAAGCAAGAGCACCAACTCAAGCAAGAGCCTCAATTTTTCTCAAAAACACGACACCAATATAAAAAAAGCATAAAACGAGAAGTGTCCCCCATGCTCCTTAATGAACAAGTCAAAAGCAATATACTTAATGGCAATAAAAGCCTCTCTTCACTTTTTTCCCCTCGC
>NZ_JBHIQG010000650.1:0-886 GCF_042196425.1 Bartonella sp. AD328YNZD
CAAACACAACACTCATATTAACCGGGCGTGTCTCATGTTCTCCAAAACTTGCTACTGAAACATCACGCATATGAATGTGTGTATGGGGAAAGGCGAGCTTATGATGAACCCGTATATCCTCTGCTCTCACGCCCAAACGTTCGGCGAGCTTCAACCTTTGCTGGTCATTAAGCATATATCCCCATATGATCGTCATATCACCATGCCAACTCTCCTCCTGATTTTCTGCATTAAAAATCGTAAAGGTTTGACCTCTATGATCATGCTTTCTCATAGCGTCATTTTGAAAAGTACCCAAATAACGAAAGCGGTCTATCTCGCGGTCATCATCAACACCACGCAAAAAAACGCCACGCAAATCGGGAACATGAAACTTGCTATAATCATCAATGCTCCCCCACCTGATCCCTATCGCTTCATAAAGAGCCCTATACTCACTGCGCAAATAAGCCTTTCCATCACATAACAACCAGCCTTTCGGTAAAACTTGCATCCCAAAAGCCCCTATTGTCCCTGGTGGACAAACAGGTATAACCGGTCCTTGCGGTAAAGAAACCGGCGTAGGGTTCAAAACCTGCCAACCAGTTCCATTATAAATCAAGCTATAAATGCATCCCTTTTGAAACTCCCCTCCCGATAAAGCACGAATGCCTAATTCTGTTGCCTTATAAACAGGTTGAGCGGCTAAAGCATTCAAAGCAATTGTGGTTACCCCAACATTCTTACCCTTCGCTTTAAAACAAAGCGCTATCCCATTCCTATACGCTAAAAATGCCGTTTGACTTTCAAGTCTTATCAACGTTGTCTGTTGTTCAGTATCAACCGTAAAAGTGCTTTCAATCACACCACTCGTATCCGATAAATATTCACGCACACGCTGCATCAT
>NZ_JBHIQG010000651.1:0-885 GCF_042196425.1 Bartonella sp. AD328YNZD
AAAGTTGACGATACAGAAGTCTTTGAAGTTCCTCAAGGACATTATTTTATGATGGGAGATAACCGCGACAATTCAGATGATAGTCGTTTGGATGTAGGCTATGTTCCAGAAGAAAATCTTATTGGTCGCGCGAGCGTGATTTTCTTTTCTATCAGTAATGGTTCAAGTGCTTGGCAGATTTGGCGTTGGCCATTTGATGTGCGTTGGAAGCGTTTGTTTTCTTTCATAAATACGGTTCATGATTTGCCGCTTATCAAGCAAGGAAACAACGATGAAACGTCTAATGATTGATCAGCTTGTCAAGCTGACGGGACATCGTTTTAAAGATGAAGAGAGATTAAAGAAGGCATTAACACACTCGAGTGTACAAGATTCGGAACAAGGAAATTATGAACGGCTAGAATTTCTAGGGGATCGGGTTTTAGGGCTTTTGATTGCAGAAATGCTGTATCAACTTTTTCCTCAGGCAAGTGAAGGTGAATTATCAGTCCGTTTGAATCATTTGGTCAATGCACAGACATGTGCTGATATTGCGCGCGAAATGAAGCTTCCTGACATGATCCACGTTGGTTTTGAGATGAAAAATTTCGAAGAGCGTCGACTCATCAATATGCATGCAGATGTCGTGGAAGCTTTAATTGCTGTGATATATCTCGATGGAGGATTGGAAAGCGTTCGCCCTTTTATTCAAAAATATTGGCAAAGTCGGGCAAAGAAAATGGATGCTGGTCGACGTGATGCCAAGACAGAATTACAGGAATGGGCGCATATCCAAGGCAATGCACAACCACATTATCAGGTTATAAAACGTTCAGGTCCAGATCACGATCCTGTTTTTATGGTAGAGGTAAATATTGCTGGTTTTGCTTCAGAGATTGGGCAGGG
>NZ_JBHIQG010000652.1:0-885 GCF_042196425.1 Bartonella sp. AD328YNZD
GCTACTTATCCGGATGGATACACAGCGGATAATTCTGTCAAGATAGGAGGGTTTCATACGCTTTGTGCGGATGTTGGTGTTATAATAGATCATCCGTTATCGGGGTATCAAGCAGGGGATATATTACCCCATTCCGTTTGGTGTTTGAATCACCGCCCGCATAGTAGTCCAGAAGGGATGGTCTACGACCCCTCTACAGATATTTGGGTTGATATTTATCTCCAGTCAGGGATGGGTGAAAATACGCGCTCGGCGTATGGTACTCCTATCACAACAAACCGTACTTATACAGATCACTTATCCGATATGATGCGTGTTAAAAAATCTTTTCTCAATGATACAGAATTTGCGTCTGCGATGTATGGAAGCAATGAAAAGACAAATATTCAAGGGAAGAAAGCCCCTTCTCCTAAGAGTTCTGGAGGACACGTTGATACGGCGAATAGGCGTATGATTTCACATATAGGGTGTGAGGATGGCTGCGGTTATGTTTCACAATTTTTATCAGAGACTTTTCCAATACAGGTACCTTCTATAGCAGCGGGAAGGACGGCTTTTAGAACAGATATGAATGTGTTGGTAGGAGGAGGTCTTTGGAGTGGTGGTGTCTCTAATGGTTCGTTTTTTCGTAGTGGTCAGTATTCTCGTAGTTTCAAGGGTGAGATGTTAGGGGCTCGAGGCTGTAGCCGTCCCCGTGATTTTTGAGGAGGATAAGATGATAGATTATCCAGGGCATTTAAATACGAAGCAAGATTATCTGAACATGCTTGAATTTGATAAGGCTGAAACGGTCAGAAGGCTAGAGGGTCTTTTAGCAACACGTTTTTATTGGGTCTTTGTTAAAGAGCTTGGAGAGGGAGAAGAGGGGATTGAAGATGACACGCA
>NZ_JBHIQG010000653.1:0-858 GCF_042196425.1 Bartonella sp. AD328YNZD
TTCTGCTACGTGAAATAAAAGGAATAAACTTCGATGGTTAAAGATCAAATCCGTTACGATATTCTCGTTCAGGATGCACTTCGTGGAGTTATCCGTAAAGTTTTATCGGAAGTTGCCAAAGCAGGTCTTCCGGGAAATCATCATTTTTTTATAACTTTTTTGACAAATGCCCCAGGCGTTAAAATTTCTCCTCGGCTAAAAAATCGCTATCCCGAGCAAATGACAATCGTCTTACAACATCAATTTAGAGATCTCAGTGTTTCAGAAACAGCTTTCGAAGTAACCCTCTCTTTCAGGGAAATAACCGAAAAGCTCGTGATTCCTTTTACTTCCATTCAAGTCTTTTATGATCCTGTAGCAGCATTTGAAGCAGCATTTGATCTGCCCTCAAATCTGACCTCTGGAGAAAGTGAACATTCAGAAAATACCTCAACTACGCCCATTACCTTATCAAACAAACAAAAAAAAGAAAATACGCTTACAAAAGAACAAAATCTCAGTACAAATATAGAACCTTCAAATAACGATGCAAAACAAAATCAAAGTGCTGATGTTGTCTCTTTAGATTCCTTTCGGAAAAAATAATTTTTCTCATGACTGAATTGATTAATCTTCGCCAATTTCGAAAACAAAAAAAACGTACAGAAAAATCTCTTTGTGCTGAGCAAAATCGTTATCGTTTTGGACGAACAAAAACTGAAAAACTTTTTGAGCAACAAAAATCTTTAAAAACGCAAAAATTTCTTGATCAAAATCGTTTACGAAACGACGAATAAAGGTGGAAAAATGCACGAAAATAATTCTATCGATTGGTCAAAAGTCATTCCACGAAAGATATCTGTTCGCGTTGATGGACAC
>NZ_JBHIQG010000654.1:0-857 GCF_042196425.1 Bartonella sp. AD328YNZD
TTTATTGGTCAAGAAGCGGCACGGGCTAATTTAAAAATATTTATTGAAGCAGCAAAAACACGGCAAGAAGCGCTGGATCATGTTTTGTTTGTAGGACCACCGGGGTTGGGAAAAACAACGCTTTCACAGATTATGGCAAAAGAATTAGGCGTTAATTTTCGCTCTACTTCAGGGCCGGTCATTGCTAAAGCAGGAGATTTAGCAGCCCTCTTGACCAATCTCGAAGAACGTGATGTCTTGTTTATTGATGAAATTCATCGCTTAAATCCAGCAATTGAGGAAATTCTGTACCCAGCAATGGAAGATTATCAACTTGATCTTATCATTGGTGAGGGGCCTGCTGCCCGCTCGGTTAAAATTGATCTGGCTAAATTTACTTTGGTGGCGGCAACTACACGTTTGGGACTTTTAACCACACCGCTGAGAGATCGTTTTGGAATCCCAATTCGTCTCAATTTTTATACGATAGAAGAATTGGAATATATTGTTCAGCGTAATGCACGACTTTTTGCTGTCAAGATCAGTGATGATGGAGCCCATGAAATTGCACGCAGAGCACGCGGGACGCCTCGCATTGCTGGACGCCTTTTACGGCGCGTTTGTGATTTTGCTCTGGTTAAACAGGCAAAACAAATTGACCAAAAAATCGCCGATGAAGCCCTTTCGCGCCTTGAAGTGGATCATCTTGGGCTTGACCCGCTTGACCGTCGCTATTTGCTCCTGATTGCGGAAACTTTTTTAGGGGGACCGGTGGGGATTGAAACGATTGCTGCTGCTTTATCAGAACCACGCGATGCCATTGAAGATATTGTTGAACCCTATTTGCTCCAACAAGGGTTTATTCAAAGAACCGCTCG
>NZ_JBHIQG010000655.1:0-857 GCF_042196425.1 Bartonella sp. AD328YNZD
AATGGAGAAGATCTAAGATATTGGAATGGTTACGGTGGTTTTAATCAGCATAATCATTATGTAATACGTCTTCATGGACGTACCAATACACCGCATCCGTGGATTAATGTCATTGCTAATCACAGGTTTGGTTTTCATGTCTCTGCTGAAGGTGCAATTTTTACTTGGGCTAACAATAGCCGCGATTATCAACTAACTCCTTGGGCGAATGATCCAACGTTTAACCGACCAGGAGAAGCACTTTATTTGGTTGATCGCCAGTCTTTAAAACGTTTCTCACCCGTTTCTACTGTTGAATGTGACGAAAATATTGTCTATGAGGCGTGTCATGGGTTTGGATTCTCAACTTTTAAATCAACACATTCAGAAATCGCATTAGAACTGACCCATACACTTGATCCTGAAAAACCTATTCGCTTTTCACGTCTTATCCTTACGAATGAAGGGAAAAAACCACGCAGTTTACGCCTTTATAATTATGTTGAATGGGTTTTGGGAAATGTCCGTACAAAATATGCTCCCTTTATTGTTTCCTCTTATGAGGCCAGATGGGGGGCGCATTTTATTCAAAATCCCTATCACATCGAGAAATCTCAACAAGTTACATTTTTATCAGCCTCCGAAATGCCAACCAGTACGACCACCAATCGCGCTGAATTTATCGGTGCAACGGGAACCGTAACACATCCAAATGCGATCCATAAAGCTGGTGCTCTTTCGAATACCATTGCAGCAGGATGTGATCCTTGTTCAGCATTTGCCTATGATATTGATCTTTTGCCAGGGCAAACAAAAGAAATCATCTTCTATCTTGGCAGTGCTGAAAATAGGCAAGAAGCTGAAAAACTACTTGATCA
>NZ_JBHIQG010000656.1:0-856 GCF_042196425.1 Bartonella sp. AD328YNZD
AGAATAAAATAGAATAATCAACAATTATCTTTTTTATTTCTTTGAGAAGATTTGTTAGCATTTTTCTCATTCAATAAGAATTTTTGATTTATCTTGTGCTATCAATAGGATGCACAAAGACGCACATAGCAACTTTTTTGAAAAAATTAAAATGATCAGATATAAAAATCATCTATTTCTAGAAAACTGTAGATTATTATTTCGTTTCAATGACATTGATAAATTTACCAATCTAAATACCGCAAAATATTATCAGAAAAGTCTTCTATTCTTTTCTGTTTTGTCATCGTCCAGATATGAAGAAAAATGCGATTTAATTATATATTTTTTTGTGCATACCGTCTATGCATATTCCATGGTCTATGAAACCCTAGAGAAGACCAAATAATATCCCCACTTTTGGTCATCATCACGCTTCCTCGTGATAACAATTGTTGAGGGGTAAATATTATTTTTGCCTTCTTGTGACATACTGGATTATGCATCGCAATTGTAAATGTCTGAATGAGAATATCTGCCTCTACACATTGATCTGTTTCTCTGTGTAAAACGATCACTTTTAATCCATTATCCAATAAGGATGAACAGACATGACGATCACAAATAAATTGTCCGTGCAATGAAGGCCCATACTTTGTTGGTTTAATCATTTCATTCACACGGAATGACTTTTTCCATATGGATGACGTTAACTTAGAAATATGGTAACGATCAATATATAATTTTTTATCATGGATAACACCCACCAGACGCATATTATCTGCAATCATCAGCTGTATAGGTGAATGCATCACACAAATACAAATACCAACCAAAATAAAAAAACTAAAAAAGAGCCTGATAGGTGTTTTGCAAA
>NZ_JBHIQG010000657.1:0-856 GCF_042196425.1 Bartonella sp. AD328YNZD
ATTCATTTCACGGATTAATCAAAATAAATGTACTATGTACTTTAAAATATCAGAATGAGTAATTTGATAGGTTTTATTACGAATTTTGCTTATAGGTTTTGAAGGTTTCTCACACCCTCAAAATACTTTCAAAAATATATCATGGGTTGTATTTATAGGTTGTGTTTTAATATAGACTGTATCTCTAAAATGCTAATATATTGAAATATAATGGCTTTTATTTTTCTATTGTAAAAAAATATATAACGGGGGGGAGAAGGAACCCTCAAAATACTCAAAACTCATAGATAAGGCGTTCTTTGAAGGTTTACTCTATGAATAAAGGGGATAGGGGTTAATACTTCATAAGACTTCCCAATGCCTTATTGGGGAGGCTTATGCTCATTTACCAAAGGATTCCATTCATAACGTATCGTAGGTCGACCGCTTTTAGGGGTATTATCTCCAGAGATTTCACGAATATAGTTACAACGGCATAAAAGCTCTATAGCTTGTTTAACGGCTTGATTGTCTTTTAAAGAGGTCCAATTTCTTTGATGAATATCGCGTAAAGTAAAGACATCGGGCAAATGATCACAACGCTCGACAATTAATTTTGCACTTTCTGCTGTCAATGTATCATGCGCTGTATAAAGACGTTTGGCATGGCTTAACAGATAACTTGTTCAACGCAACGCTGTTGTGATGGCATAGAGTCCAATTTCTAAACGACCACCGTCAAGAAGTTCAAAAATCAACGCAAGGCTTGCTATGGTCTTTGGCATTTTTAAAAGATGCGATTGTAAGCTTTCAGAAAGGTTATTCTCTTTAGCTTTTTTAAAAATCTTTTGCATCCACTTACGAAAGATCTCTTGAG
>NZ_JBHIQG010000658.1:0-854 GCF_042196425.1 Bartonella sp. AD328YNZD
TTTTAAATCCTTTCTTATACAAATTTGATCCACACATTCATCCCGCTTGTGATGTGCAAATGAGTGGTTTTGATTGAAGCAATATAAACTGATTTAAAATGAGACAATCTTAGGTTATTCGGGACTCTCATTCAATATGAATAACGATAGATTATCATTATAAATCAATGCCTTGTAGATATGTTACTCAATGTCATAAGCAGTTTGCGTAATGACTATAACTGGAGAGAAAGCGATTTTATTTGGGCCTATAATATGTCTATGAATTCTACCGACCCCATGATTGATTACGCGAAAAAGTTTCTTAATTCTTCAAGTGAAAATGGCATGAGTTTCAAAACACAAATGATTGATCTCGTGTCGAGTATGAGGACCGGTGATGATGAAAATGTTAAACAAATAGCGCGTTTTTGCATAGAGCTCCGCACGATATATGACATGATGCAACCAAGAGGAATTTACAAATGACATTTAACGAGCAAAGTTCTCTCGAAGGATATTAAATGGCTATAATAGTCTTAATAATCGCGGCATTTTCTTATCCATGTTGCATATTTGTTCATTATGGCTTCAAAAGGTGGACATATTTTCCAGCTTTGGCAACAGGCATAGGTTCACTTACAATGATGCTTTTCATCTTAATAAGAAAATTGCACTTAAAGGAGGCAATTTACACTTGGATTGAAAAACTACTTATCACAAATTAGATTGCGCTATTATATATAATAATAAGGACTTTTTTATCTTTCTGTTGCAATGATCATTCTCTGTTTAATCTTATCAATTCTCTTTTTATGTGATGAATTGAATAAACGAGATAAAGAGCGTGATGAATTAAAGTTGTATAGTGACCA
>NZ_JBHIQG010000659.1:0-852 GCF_042196425.1 Bartonella sp. AD328YNZD
TTCTGCTACGTGAAATAAAAGGAATAAACTTCGATGGTTAAAGATCAAATCCGTTACGATATTCTCGTTCAGGATGCGCTTCGTGGAGTTATCCGTAAAGTTTTATCGGAAGTTTCTAAAGCTGGTCTTCCGGGAAATCATCATTTTTTTATAACTTTTTTGACGAATTCCCCAGGCGTTAAAATTTCTTCTCGGCTAAAAAATCGCTATCCTGAGCAAATGACAATCGTCTTGCAACATCAGTTTAGAGATCTCAGTGTTTCAGAAACAGCCTTCGAAGTAACCCTCTCTTTCAGGGAAATAACAGAAAAACTGGTGATTCCTTTTACTTCCATTCAGGTCTTTTATGATCCTGTAGCAGCATTTGAAGCAGCATTTGACCTGCCCTCAAGTCTTACCTCTGGAGAAAGTGAAAATTCAGAAAACACCTTACCTGCACCCATTACTCTATCAAACAAACAAAAAAAAGAAAATACGCTCACAGAAGAACAAAATCTCAGTACCAATAAAGAACCTTCAAATAACGATACAAAACAAAGTGCTGATGTTGTCTCTTTAGATTCTTTTCGGAAAAAATAAACTTTCTCATGCCTGAATTAATTAACCTTCGCCAATTTCGAAAACAAAAAAAGCGTACAGAGAAAGCTCTTCATGCTGAGCAAAATCGTTATCGTTTTGGACGAACAAAAACTAAAAAACTTTTTGAGCAACAAAAATCTTTAAAAACGCAAAAATTTCTTGATCAAAATCGTTTACGAAATGACGAATAAAGGTAGAAAAATGCACGAAAATAATTCTATCGATTGGTCAAAAGTCATTCCACGAAAGATATCTGTTCGCGTTGATGGACAC
>NZ_JBHIQG010000660.1:0-846 GCF_042196425.1 Bartonella sp. AD328YNZD
AATAGCTTTAACATTGACGTTTTTGCTTTCCAATTTTTGTATCAAACCTGGATCTCGTGGAGCATAGGTTGAAATAGCTCTATGTTCAATAGTTTGTCCTGTTAACTTTTGACCTTGAATGGTCACAGATTTCAACTCATTATTCTCAACTTTTTGTAAAAATTCAGAATAAGAAACCTCTCCACCACCAGAACGCTGACTATCTCCATTAAAGAAAGAAAACGACACAATCAAAATTAAGGCAATAACTCCCCAAATGAGGAGAGAGCGGTAATTGGAATTCATATTCAGCCCACTTAATCAAATCTAGATTTCAAACATTTCCCCTTAACATATAACCTTGTCAGCCCCTTGCCAAGGGATGAGAAGCTGTTTATTCTCTTTTAGAGTAATTTTTCTTTATCTTTTCACTTCAATATTAAAAAAAGGTTCCACAACACTCACCAGTGCAGCGTCCTCGCGCGAAGAAAGCCAATAGAAAGGTGCCATAATCCGCCTGATGATAACATTTTTATGAACAACCGCTTGAGAAATCAACTCTGGAATATCACACCCTTTGTCATTTGAGATCATCACCAGCGATTGTAAAGAGGGGAAATGAGGCTTTTCAAGCTCAAAATCGCTATTTTTTAATAAAAATTTCAGCTGTTCTAAATTTGCGGCTCCAACTTTTATAGCCTCGGATCCATGATTTGTAATCTGATAGCGCCCATCCCATATAAAAGTTTTATCTGGCTCAACGATAGCCTCTTTTATATTTCGCCCTTCTCGCCACAAAGAAATTCCCTGCTTGTTATATTCAATAACAGAGCCCGCATAAGTAAAACGCTTCTTTTCTGGAGAATC
>NZ_JBHIQG010000661.1:0-845 GCF_042196425.1 Bartonella sp. AD328YNZD
ACTTTAGCTGGAGGTTGAACGGAGGGCTGTGAAATCAGTAGGAAATACAATGTTTCCGACCTCCCGTGTCTCCGCTCTGAGATGTCTCGAATTGTAAACGCGTCCTTTCTTCTTTGGATTTCCAAAAAAGACAAGTCGCAGAGGCTTTGCGCTAAAACCGGTGGAATTTAATTGAAGAAAGGCAAAACAATGGCTCTTTATGAACATATGTTCCTTGCTCGACAAGACATTGCACCGCAACAAGTTGATGAACTTTTGAGTCTCTACAAAGGTGTCATTGAAGCGCAGGGTGGAAAAGTTGGGCGTGTAGAAAATTGGGGACTTCGTCCTCTTGCTTACCGTATTCGAAAAAACCGTAAGGCTTATTATGTATTGGTCAATATTGATGCACCAGCTACAGCAATTGCTGAAATGGAGCGTCAGATGCGCATCAATGAGGATGTTTTGCGTTACATGACCATTCGTGTAGAAAAACATGAAAAAGAAAAATCTGCTATGCTCTCACATCTTGATCGCAATAGCCACATTGGTCATGATGAGGAGCGTTCTCGTTCCCCGCGTCGTCAACGTGAAAATGCTATAGAAGGGGTAGAATGATGACTGATACTAATCAAAACTCTGCACGTCGCCCCTTTCATCGCCGTCGCAAAACATGTCCTTTTTCAGGAGTTAATGCACCGAAAATTGATTATAAAGATATCAAATTGTTACAACGTTATATCTCTGAACGTGGAAAAATTGTTCCTTCACGGATTACAGCTGTTAGTCAAAAAAGACAGCGTGAATTAGCTAACGCTATCAAACGTGCTCGCTTTTTAGGCTTACTTCCGTACGTTATAAAGTAA
>NZ_JBHIQG010000662.1:0-845 GCF_042196425.1 Bartonella sp. AD328YNZD
GTGTATAAAACATCCCTTTTATCATGCACGGCTGTAGCCGCTATTATCCTATTTAACATCCAGTTCAGTGCACATGCTGAAACCCTCGTAGTTTCTGAGGGAAAACAACAAGAAGTATCCGATAAAACCTACGAAACTATTCACGCAAAAGGCGGTGGCAAAATCATTGGAAAACATTTAACCATTGTTACGAATAAAGATATAAACCAGGGCACAAACGAAACCGTCTATGCTGTAACAGCAGAAGGTGCTGACAGTGCGATTGAGTTACTGGATGGCACAACCATTAAAGGAACTGGTTCTGGTATTTTCTTAGGCCTTGAAGCCAAAGACGGTGCTACACTTCAAATGACTAAAGGAACAATTACATATTCTGGAATGGGGCCCTCCTCATCTGGCATTTTATCTAGCACTGGCGCTTCCTTTTCTGACAGTAAGAGTAAAAAAAACAAGCTGGAAGACGTGGTAATATCGAGTGAAAACGATAACATTTTACTATCCTTAGGAATAAGTGCTAAAAACAGCACAGTAACCTTGAACAATGTAACCATAACTCAAGCACTAACAGGCATATTTGCAGATGATCACTCAACAATAACAGTGTCTGGAGGATCATTTCGTGCAAAAAATACAGCAATATCTGCTCAAAATGGCAGCATCATTACTTTAAACAACAATGTTACAGTCGCATCATCTAATGGTACTGGACTCCATGCAGATGGTATAGAATCCAAGATCACAATGAAAGGAGGGGCTGTCATAGGAGGAAGTTTGAATGGACATGAAGGCGCATTACTTACAGAAAATGGTGGACGTATTGAAATTACGGATGTTACTCTAACAAC
>NZ_JBHIQG010000663.1:0-839 GCF_042196425.1 Bartonella sp. AD328YNZD
ACTGTGGCAGCTCGTTGGTATATTGTTCAGGCATATTCAAATTTTGAAAAGAAAGTAGCGGAAGCTATTGATAAGGAGGCAAAGCAGAAGGGACTTGATCATCTTTTTGAAAAGATTTTTGTTCCAACAGAGCGTGTTGTAGAGGTTCGTCGTGGACGCAAAGTTGATACTGAGCGAAAATTTTTTCCTGGTTATGTTCTTGTTCGTGCTGAGTTAACAGATGAAGTTTATCATCTTATTAAGAATACGCCTAAAGTGACAGGTTTTTTAGGATCGGATGCGCGTCCTGTTCCCATTTCTGATCGAGAGGTTGAGCAAATTCTCAAACAAGTTCAGGAAAGGGTTGAGTCTCCAAAGTCTTCTGTATTGTTTGAGGTTGGAGAGCAAGTTCGCGTTGCTGATGGTCCTTTTGTTTCGTTTAATGGAATTGTTCAAGAGGTTGAAGAAGAGCGCTCTCGTCTTAAGGTTGAAGTGCTTATTTTTGGGCGTCCTACGCCTGTTGATTTGGAATTTGGTCAGGTTGAAAAACTCTGATTAAACTTAGAGTAGTTTTTATTACTTTAAGGAAGGAGTGGGAGGTGATTTATAGCTTTTGTCGGCTTAATGATCCGAACCACGTGACTGCAAGCGGGTGACGGGCAAGATGAATTGTCAGTATACCAGTGAAATTAAAGGCAGATTGTTATGGCAAAAAAAAGTATAGGTCAGCTTAAGTTGCAGGTCCCTGCAGGAGCTGCTACTCCATCTCCACCGATTGGTCCAGCTCTTGGGCAGCGTGGTATTAATATCATGGAATTTTGTAAGGCGTTTAATGCAGCGACACAAGAAATGGAAAAGGG
>NZ_JBHIQG010000664.1:0-836 GCF_042196425.1 Bartonella sp. AD328YNZD
TGAAACATTGGCTCAAAGTATTGGTGTATCAGAAAGTAAAGCTAGGCAAATTACAGAAATTATTAAGCAAACCAAAGAAGTACATCAACGAGCGCAAATATGCACAATGCATCGTTCCCAAGCATTTGCTATGGCCTGCTAAGAATAGATAAAACCTTTCTCCTTAATGAGAAAGGCTCATAAGCAAAAACTGTCTGGCGTTATCTGCACCTTTGCAAAAAGAGATGAGAGTTCATATCACACACTTGGAAAAGAGCATTTCGCAACATATTCTGACAGAATTGAAAGTAAAATACAATGAAATATACCAAAACACAAATGGTACTCATTTTAACACCGATCGCTTTAGGTGCTTTAACAATATTCCTTGTCCCTCACTTTTTGTTGTTTATAACAAATGGACTAAAGAGCGATCAAATTTATTGGACTCTTCGTTCAGAACCTTTATTAGTCCTAGCACTAACGGCTACTGTTTCATTGTTGTATAGTCTCTCGCAAAAACTGCACCTGCGTAGAATAATCACTTTTGTCTCCATTGTCTTTTTTGGAATGACTGCTCTTTACTATATTGGTGGTGAAATAAAACGCTTAAGTCCCTATGTTGGACAACAAGGAATAACGTGGAGCTACGCTCTTCAATTTATGGATCCCATGGTTGTCTTTGGCATCATCATTGGTGTTTTTTTGTCCCTCATTCAATTCATAACAACCTCTCCACCTAAAAGTAAGGTCAAGCGTGCAAAAAAAGGTGTTTTTGGTGAAGCATCATGGATGAATTTAAGAGAGGCAGCAAAAATCTTTCCTGCCAATGGGCAAATTGTTGTGGGTGAAAGATA
>NZ_JBHIQG010000665.1:0-836 GCF_042196425.1 Bartonella sp. AD328YNZD
TGTGAATAACTGCTAATATACCCATTGGCATGTTGAATTTCCGTATGATTTCCATAGCCGCCTGTTACACCTACTTTTGTGACAATACCATCTCCTACAGCAATAATGGGTGATCCTTTAGGAGCAACCCAATCAACACCCGTATGCATGCGAATATAGCCTAAAATAGGGTGTTTGCGTGGGCCAAAGGGAGAGCCAAAAATGCCATTTGGTGTGGGTTTGCGCAACAAGAAAGGTTTTGAACTTTTCCCTTCAGAATCATAATAATCAACGCTTCCATCTTTTAATTGATAACGGTAATATTTATAAGTTGTATTCCCAAAAGTGGCGCTAATATAACGAATTTCTGGATCAGTGTTCTTGGAGGGTTCTTTGGCTTTTAAGTTCTTTTTGCCGTTTTGGGTTTCTTTATCGCTTTGTGGTATGGCATAAAATATTTCAATCTGATCATTGGGGGTTATCTGGCTTTTCATATCAATATTGGTGGCAAGCAGACGAATAAGACGATGAGAGAGAGATTGTGATATATTATGGCTTAGCAAAGCACTATAGAGTGCATCATAAGCCGTTGGTAATTGCGCGCTATTGATATAAGAATGTGGAATACCATTTTGAAAAGCCGTTTTAAGTGCTTTAGACATTTTAGGCTCTGTGCTTTCAATGAATTGGCCTTTATCATTCAGGGCAATGGTGAGAATATGATGCATTCCTTGATAGATACTTGCGCGTACGAGATGGTCTTCTTCTCCCGCTTGTGTCACGATGCCAATGCGTAAAAGGCTTCCCTCTTTAAGGGTATCGGAAAGGCTTATTTTTTCTAGCGTTTTTACAACCTG
>NZ_JBHIQG010000666.1:0-836 GCF_042196425.1 Bartonella sp. AD328YNZD
ATGACGGGTATATTGCTAACCAAATTCTTAGATAATAACCAACTTATGGAAAACAATGCTAGAATAGCAAAGGTAAACAGGAATAACCGTCCTTTTAAGAAACTCAATGATTTAATCCCCCAATAATGTACTGTGCATAAGATGATGTTGAAAAGTTAAATCGTGACTTTGAGGTCTGTGGTTTTCCAAGATTATTTTGGATATAATCCTTAGCTCCTGCCAAATAAGCATCATCATCTAATGCTTCAAGTGCTTTATAGCTGCAATCATCAATGCTATTACTTGTTTGAGATGCTCCAAATTAAAGATACCTCCTTGATCCGTTTCAATCAATGCTTTGTTTCACATCAATATTTCAAAAAGCAAGATCCCTGTACCAGCATCGAATGTCATATGCTGATCAGAATCTTTTGGATAACGAAATATGCGTTCTAAGAGGATAAATTCAGTTATTTCTTTCCAAAACTTTGAACAGTCTTCTAGCATAATACACACTGTAACTAAGTTAACTTTAATTTCTTCTAGAAGATCTGTAAACCAATTTAATTTTATATACAGATTCTTATTTAATGGTTGCGGTCCAGTATGATGTGCATAGTCATGATAATACCCCCATAAACAGTGAACATCGTAAATGTCTTCTTTAGATAAGTTACGACTATGCAATTGACTGAACAGGAATTTACTATCTCGACCGAGTAAATTTTCAGCTTTCACAATTGTTTGCTTGTTGTAAATATCAAAGAGTTTGCTGAACAAACAAAGCAAATGCTTGTTTGTCAATTTTTTTAGCAGTTGCACAGATTTTGGGAATAAAACAATGTAATTGCCTTCTA
>NZ_JBHIQG010000667.1:0-836 GCF_042196425.1 Bartonella sp. AD328YNZD
ATTGATTGGTCAGAGGGACAGCATCCTAGCAGTGTGAACACGAGCGCCCGTGTGATGATGCAGCGCGTAAAGGAATACTTGTCAGACACGGGTGGAGAGCTTGAAGGGATTGTTACCAATGATCATGTCCAACAAACGAGCACGATAAGGCTTGAAAGTAGCTCACAGTTTTTAGGTTATCAGAATGGGATTGTTTTGCGTTTTATGGCGACGAGCAGGAATGTTGGAGCAACCACGATTGTCTTAAATTCTTTAGATGGCAAGCCGGTTTATAAAGCAACGGAATTAGGGGTTGATCCTTTATCAGGGGGCGAAATCCAACAAGGGTGCATTTATACATTGTTTTATAATGGAGATCATTGGCATCTCGTTAATCCTACCCCACTCCCTTTAGAAGAAGAAGAAAGCAGTCTTTATCCTACTGGATTTATAGGAACGTTTGGCATGCGCGGGATTCCAAAGGATTGGTTAATTTGCGATGGGAAGGCTTATTTGCGTCGTGATTATGGTGATTTATTTGCGACGATAGGCACGGTTTGGGGAGAAGGAGATGGTGTAGAAACCTTTAATGTTCCAGATTTACGAGGGATGTTTTTACGGGGATTTGATGGTGGCAGTAATCGAGACCCCCATCGTAGGCTTGGAAGTATTCAAACAGATTCAATCCAGTCTCACCAGCATGAAGGTCAGGCTCTTTCGATGCCCCATTTTACTAGTAATGAAGACTTTTGGGATGGGAATACGACAGATGTGTTGGGCTATCGTCTAGGCTTGTTTGGGGGTGGTTCTTTAGCGAATTTTATGGGCATAGAGCGTGAGAATTTAGGGGGCTATAT
>NZ_JBHIQG010000668.1:0-835 GCF_042196425.1 Bartonella sp. AD328YNZD
CTTAAGCGATTTTTGATTTAGCAAAAATCGGGTCGTAAAAGACTTCAGTGAGTTTTCTATCTTTAAAGAACAACACTACGTCAACTGTTGTATAGAGAACGATTTTTATCATTTCTAACTCGAGTTGCCGGCCAATTTCTGATCTTTTAATCAAGGTGGCACATCTCTCAAATGTCTGCAAAGCGCTGTTGGCATGCGTTGTTGTAATCGACCCGGGATGACCAGTGTTGAGCGAATTGAGATATTCCCATGCTTCATTGCCTCGCAATTCAGCGAGAAAAATTCTGTCAGGCGACTGACGCATACATGCATCTAGGCATTCTTCAGCTGAAACACGGCCTACATTGTTACCATAAATCATATGTACATGATTGGGATGATTGGGTAGAAAAAGCTCATGAACATCTTCAATTGTGATAATACGCTCCTCTACAGGAACCTTTTCAATTAAAGAGCGAGCAAATGTTGTTTTACCAGATCCTGTTTTGCCTGCAATAATAATGTTGCGTTTGTGAAGGACGCATTCTTCCAAAAATTCAAGAATTTTTCCCTCACGTTTACTTTGTAAGAGTTGAACTTCAAATGGTTCCAACCGTGTGAAGTCCTGCTTCGATAACAAATTATTGGCTTCTTTTGCTGAAGGTTTATTAAAACTTACATCAGAAAAATCGTCAAATGCCCCTTCTTCTTTGAGTTCTTCTAACGTCTTAACTATGAGAGAATGTTTACGAATTACAAAGGAAAGAGCACCATCAACAACAGCTGGTGTTTGTATAATTGTACCACGTTGTCCACCAGGCAAGAGCACATAATTAATACTTCTGGGAGCCATACC
>NZ_JBHIQG010000669.1:0-831 GCF_042196425.1 Bartonella sp. AD328YNZD
ATAGATTCAAATCCTTCTTCCCGTAGAGAACGAATAGAAAGATCATTATTACGTTTTGAAAATCCTTTTCCTAAAACTGTCGCCAATAAATTGGTATGAGCAAAAACCGGTAATTCTGCATTAAGGGCTTTAAAAATAGCAATTTGAGCGCCTGTATTTGTAATATGATCATCCCCGCGAATAATATGCGTAATAGCCATATCTACATCATCAACAATAGACGGCAATGTATAAAGATAGCTTCCATCTTCACGAATAAGAACAGGATCTGAAAGAGAAGCCAAATCAATCGTCTGCTTCCCCTTTATCGCATCATTCCAGCAAACTTCTGTTCGCTTTGTTTGCAAAGGATCACTTTCAAAATTAGGAAGAAGAAAACGCCAATGGGGTTTACGACCTTGAGATTCAAAGTTTTTTTTCTCTTCTGCCGTCAATTTTAATGCTGCACGGTTATAAATAGGAGGCAATTTGCGTGAAAGCTGAATTTTACGACGCCGCTCTAATTCTTCTGCAGTCTCATAACAGGGATAAAGAAGCCCGCGTTGTTTGAGAATTTCCGCAACTTCATCATATCGATTAAATCGCTTAGATTGATAATAAATTGAATCTGGTTGAATACCAAGCCATTCAAGGTCAACAGCAATAGCATCAATATATTCTTGTTTAGAACGTTCAACATCTGTATCATCATAGCGCAAAATAAATTCTCCCTTATACGCTTGCGCATAAAGCCAATTGAAAAGTGCAATACGGATATTGCCAATATGAATATAACCTGTTGGAGAGGGAGCAAAACGAACTTTAACCATAAAATAATACTCAATTTTTATC
>NZ_JBHIQG010000670.1:0-826 GCF_042196425.1 Bartonella sp. AD328YNZD
CATCAATAAGAGAAGCTATTTTAAGAGCAAATCTCTCTTCAACATGAATGTATCATCCATTTACTTCAAAAACGAAAATAATCTCACCGTTTATTCAAACTTGCTCTACGATTTGGTACAATTTTATTGATAAAGTTTTCTCTATAAAAATTTAAGTAAATATGTTCGTTAAAACCAATCATGGACTAGCAAAGGGGTTATAGGATCCATTATCTTGCCGCCATTTTAAAGGTTCAGTGAAATCACTCGACCAAAGACCAATCTTGTTGCCACGTGCTTTTTCTTCCGCATGATGATACTGGACTGGAATAGGATTTTTCCCCTCTTTTGAGAGTACCAACATACCTTCTGTAAGACCTGCCTCAGCTAAATCAACCCCTTGAACAAAACATTGCGCATAATAAACACCATTGTGCATCAAAGCCTGTTTACAGGATAAATCCTGCCCAAGTGTTTTGGTGACAAGCCAAGCCATTGTAACCACACCACAGGGCCATTCTTGATCATTTAATCTTGCTTTTTGACGGGGTGCACATGTGTCCACACCATAAAGATGAATATCACGGGAGATATGTGAGCGCCAAGATTGTGCAGCAGGCGTCAGTAATTTAAATGTAACCCCACTTGTAACAGAAGCCTTACCATGAAAAACAACAGCATTATTTGCAACATCATTTAATGAAACACTCTTCTGCAAATCGAGAGCTGGTTCATTTTTTTCTAATTGCTGTTTAGCGATAGGTCTACCCAACTTTTTTTCTTCTCGATAGAGATCGACAATATCTTGGATATCTTGCGTCTCAAATGTTTTAAGAATGCTGAAATC
>NZ_JBHIQG010000671.1:0-825 GCF_042196425.1 Bartonella sp. AD328YNZD
AAGGATAAATCCTCTAGTGATTATCATAGTGTTGTGGAGCAATCAGGCATCAAAGCGGGTGATGGTGGTTTTAAGATCAACGTTAAAGATAAAACAACGCTGACCGGAGGTATTATTGAAAGCACCGCGCCGGCAGATAAAAACAGCCTGACCACAGGAAGCATTACCACCAGTGATATCAGCAACAGTGCGCATGCTCAAGCTAGCAGCCAAGGTTTAAGCATTTCTGCGGGTGGTCCGATGTATCAGGGCAAATATGGTGTCGGGAAAAACATTGCTAAAAATGTCTTAGATCATTCAAAAGCTAAAGATTCAGAAGAAGGCTATACCAAATCTGCTATCAGCAATGGCACTATCGTCATTACTGATGAAGCAGGGCAGAAGGCATTGACAGGGCAAGATGTGGAACAAGCCATCGCCTCCCTTAATCGTGATACTGCCAGCGCCCATAAGGGTGTACAACAGCTCGATGCAGGCAAGCTGGAACAAATCGTCCATGAAAATCGTGAAATGGCAACTCAACTCTTAGAAGAAGGGTTTAAATACAGCGATGACTCCTATAAAACCATGTTTATCAAAGAGCACCCCATCGCCGTGGTCGACCGTGATGAAAAGGGTAATATAATCTATAAAATAGATGCAAATGGAGAGCCTATAGAAGACGCTCGTGGACAAAAAATCCCTAAGTTTCATTATTTAACGGATGAAGAAAAGCAGCATTTGCAAGAAGGCTCTGATGGCAAAGTGCATGTGTCCTTTAATGGCATCTTTACGCCACCAGAGGAAGCCGCTGTTTATGCAGAGCAACATGCGAAGGATAAAAAT
>NZ_JBHIQG010000672.1:0-825 GCF_042196425.1 Bartonella sp. AD328YNZD
CTCATTTTGTGAAAAAATCAAAACGTCAACAAACATTAGCATCTGTTTTTTGTAAACCTGCAAAATAAACAGCGAGGTCGTTTTCGGTGTGCGTTAGACTGGCAAGAAATCTCTTTAAAACATCGGATTTTATTCCATGTCAGAAGTTGATTCTTGCCGTCTCAGGGGGAAGTGATTCTTTGGCTTTGATGTTTTTGGTCAAAGAGCATTTGGAAACTCTCGCATTTCCTCCAGAAATGATTGTTGTCACGGTTGATCATCAATTGCGTAAAGAATCGATGCGTGAGGCAGAAACTGTTGCGAAAATTTGTCGTGTCCATGATATTCAACATATCACTGTGCGATGGGAAGGCGAAAAGCCAAAGACGCATATTGCTTCCAGCGCGCGTGTTGCACGCTACGATCTCTTGGTTAAAGAAGCACAAAAACAAGGCGCATCAGTTATTATGACGGGCCATACACTCAATGATCAGGTTGAAACCTATCAAATGCGGTATCAACGTCTCCAAAAGAACAGAGGTGCTTTATATAGTGAAGCTGTTACCATGCGCGATGAGGTTTATGCCAGTGGTTTTGCTGGTATTTTGCGCGGTGAAGCCGAGGGTATACGTGATGAGTTTCATGCCAGAAAAACAAGAAAAAATATTTCCGAAAAAAACGATGGTCCGCTCTATGAACGTGGTTTATCCTGTATTCCGCGTGAGGCGTTGTTGCATAGAAAAGTGCGTTTGATTCGTCCACTCCTTGGTGTAAAACGCCAAACATTACGGAATTATTTACGCTTACAAGGACAAACATGGATTGATGATCCAACCAATGAAGATC
>NZ_JBHIQG010000673.1:0-821 GCF_042196425.1 Bartonella sp. AD328YNZD
AATAATGAGCAATAAGTTTATATTAAACTTTCTTCTAAAAAAGTTTATTTATATTCATTATAGATTGTTTATCAAACCATAACCCGTCATATACGCTATAAAAGACTCAAAAAAAATAGAAAAACGATTAATGCCTAACACCATGAATAGCCAATTAACATCGCTTTGCCCAGAACCACCCCCAAATTGCAATTTATGTCCTAGGCTCCATCAATTTATCGCTGGCTGGCGTGTAAAAGAACCAAGTTGGTATAATGCACCGGTGCGCCCATTCTTTCCTTATAAAGGGCCAGACACAACACGCCTTCTTATTGTTGGGCTTGCCCCTGGATTACGCGGAGCAAATCGAACTGGACGTCCATTTACTGGTGATTATGCTGGGCACTTACTTTATTCAACTTTAAAAAAGTTTGGTTTTGCCCAAGGAACCTTTGAAGAAAGAGCAGACGATACTCTTGAACTTATTGATGCAGCAATTGTTAACTCTGTTCGTTGTGTTCCACCAGAAAATAAACCCACCGGTGCAGAAATTAACACGTGCCGCTATTTCTTCTCTCCTCTTTTAACAAATCTTCCCAAACTTAAAGCCGTTATTACCTTAGGCACCATTGCGCACCATTCAACAATACGTGCCCTTAATGCAAAAGTTTTAGCTCACCCTTTTGGACATGGCGAAATCAATAATATCGGTAGATTACGCATCTTTTCAAGCTATCACTGTTCTCGTTATAATACGAATACTGGCCGCTTAACAGACGCTATGTTTCACCAAATTTTTCAAGCAGTAAAAACATACTTAGATCAATGCTAAAACTGTTTTA
>NZ_JBHIQG010000674.1:0-815 GCF_042196425.1 Bartonella sp. AD328YNZD
AGCACAATATTTAAGGATGCTGTCATTCTTAGTGGGGAATGCATCTTAAAAGATATGAATGTTTCAAAGAGAATATGTTGCAAAAAAAAAGCACTTTAAAGATTAAGGAGAGAAATACCATGCCAATCATTATCGATTGTATTCAAGGAACAGAGGAATGGCAGCAAGTGCGTAATGGTTTGATTACGGCTTCGTTGTTTGAGATGGTGATGGCACGAACAAAACAAGGGCAAAAAACGTCACGCTATCAGAGTGTGATGATGAAATTGGCGGGAGAAAGAATTACCGGAAAAACCGTTGATGAAGGGGCAACACTTTCTATGCGACGTGGGACTGAATTAGAACCAAGCGCGCGACAGCTTTATGGGAAACTGACACATACAGAACCTAAATGTATTGGCTTTGTTTTGGCTGATGATCGCGGACAAGGATTTTCTCCCGATGCTTTTGTGGGAAAAAATGGATTGTTGGAAATTAAAACAAAAAAACCTGAAATTTTAATTCCTCATTTCATGCAAAAGGGCTTTCCAGCAGAACATAAAGCACAATGTCAAGGAGGGTTATGGATTTCTCAACGCGAATGGGTGGATTTAATGCTCTATTGGCCAAATATGCCACCTTTGATTAAACGGGCTTATCGTGATGAAGCCTATATTTGCAAGCTTGAAAATGAAATTAGCCGTTTTAATGAGGCGTTGGAGAAGATGGTACAGCAAATTAAATCGGTTGAGACAGGTTTTCATATAAGAACAGAAATTGCTTTGAAGGAGGGAGAAAGCGGGGAGCTTGGAGCGCATGCAAGGCGTATGCTGGAG
>NZ_JBHIQG010000675.1:0-814 GCF_042196425.1 Bartonella sp. AD328YNZD
ATTATTTATACAGTATTTTTATTTACATTTTTAAAATTTATCTTTGACATTTCTCTAAAAATACGCGATAGCCATTTAAAATGTATCATTTTGATACTACTTTTAATGTAGATAATTAAGAAGAATTAATATGTTTGGTTCATTCAACACATTCGGTCATATAGCGACAAAGCCTTCTTTTGGTCATTCGCACAATTCAAGACCTATTCATGGAAATGCATGTAGCGTTAGTGGTTTTGCTAATGACATGTTTTCACACTCCACTCAACTAGCAACTGAGGGAGAACTAACAGGTGCAGCAGGAGGGTATCTGTTTGGAAGACTACAAGGTGCTCTTACAGGTGGAGTTGTAGGTTTTGGAGGGGGACTCATTGGAGGTGCTCTTTACGGCTTTGGACAATCAGCTTGGAATTGTCGGTTCTAATTTATAGAGAATAGCAACAAAGATATCTCTGAAATTAGTAGTTTTGTAAATATATTTGAAAGAATATACCAAAGTTAAATATCTACATCTTTGGATAAAATATTTTTCAGGGATATCTATTGTGGATCACCTCTTATAATCAGGGTTTTTTATAATGAATATTCGTTACGAAATCATAAGGCTGTTTTGCATTCTCTTTGTATTCATCCCTATATATGCTATTGGTTTTAAAAAATTGGTGGTTACAGTTGGAAAGTAGCTATAAAAACAACATTATATACAGTAATTATGTTCATTATTTTTGATAGTTTATGTAGATATTTTGGTTTATATTAATATTTAGTAAATTTATTCTTTTAAAAAGCATTCTCATTCCCTCTCCTTTATAGG
>NZ_JBHIQG010000676.1:0-813 GCF_042196425.1 Bartonella sp. AD328YNZD
AAGAGTAGTTTTATGAAATTAAGTCGGTTTTTTCCGAGAGACAAGACAATAAGTATCAGGAAAAGATCATGATATTTGATTTCAAAAATAAAAACTGGCAACATGGTTTGCCAGTTTTTAAAAGCTGTAGCTTAAATAGGATTAGAATGAACGCTGTAAACGGATCATACCTTGAAAAGCACTTTTTTTATTGAATAAATGTTTTTCATCATTATTTTTATCCGTCACAACGCGATCATCGTTCCAAGAAACATAGGTTAATTCAGGTGTAATCACAAACCCTGGAACCAGCGTGTATGCAATATTTACAGAAGTTGCAAAGGTTTTTACAGCACTATAAGAAATTTGAGCATTCAAATTTGCTTTTGGAGTAAGCTTGTAAGTGGCACCCGCCCAAGCAGCCCATTTACCACCCCAGTTTGCATAAATTGTTGTGCTTTTTCGTGATAACTCATCATTTTCATTTACTGTGTAGTAATCAAGGCCGTTTTTATAACCAGCCATTACCCATAGATTGAAACGATCGTTGACATTGAAATCTGCACGTATTTTTCCAGCCCACTTTTTGTAGTAAGCATCATATGCTGCAACCGCTGAAAAACCACCCCATTTTTGCATGAACTTTATACCCAAAACCACATTCGGGGTGTAATTTTTAATTGCTTTACTTGGAAGAGTATCATTCGTGATAGAAGCAAGCTTACCATCTTTATCAATGTAGTATCCTGTTACTCCTGGAAGATCATCTGCATTATTGCCTAATTCAGCGCCGATAATAGCAGAAAAACCGGAGTCACCACTAAAGGTGTAGGA
>NZ_JBHIQG010000677.1:0-812 GCF_042196425.1 Bartonella sp. AD328YNZD
TTTTCACTTAATTCTAGTGTTTTTGCAACATTATTTAGAAAGTTTGACATATGATCAATGTATTTAAAAAGCGTACACGTTTGTACGCACTAACAACAAGTGCTTTCTTCTTTTTACAAGGTGTAGATGTTTCTATGGGGAGTACTTGGTTCTCATCATTCCTTCCTTCATTATCATCATTTACCTCTTTCATTGGAGGGTCGAGCACAGGGGCTATAACACCACCCGGAGGAGTGGAGGCTTCTGGAAGAGCAGAACCTAGAGTCGGTAATCCTGTTGGTAGTGGTTCTGCTCAGCCTCAGCCTCAGCCTCAGGCTCAGCCTCAGGCTCAGGCTCAGGCTCAGGCTCAGGCTCAGATTGTGCCTGTTTTAAATCATATTCGACCTATTAGTGCTTGTCATTCTAGAAAGAATAATATTTTTGTTCCTGGCATGATACGGAATGTTGCAGATAGTAGTGTTCGTGTTGCGAGTGTTGCAGGTGCAGTACCTGGTATTGCGAGTGTTGCAGGTGCAGTACCTGGTGTTGCGAGTGGTACAGGTGCTGTGCCAGGGGTCCCAGGTTCAGGTGTCCTATCTACTCCTAGTTCAAGCGTCTTATCTACTAGGGTGGAAACAGTAGTAAATATGCCGCAAGCAGGTGTACCAGCTGGCTCCAGTGGCTCATTAGCTCTTGTACAAGATACTTTAGGAGGATTAAACACTGTAAGTCAACAAAGACCAGAGGCTATATCAAGTGTTGCGAGTGGGGCAGATACAACGAATCTGCCTGCTATTCCAGGTGTTGGTCCAGGTACTACGTCAAATGATACT
>NZ_JBHIQG010000678.1:0-811 GCF_042196425.1 Bartonella sp. AD328YNZD
GCGGTCGAAATCTTTTTAGGGGAAATAGAACAAGAGATGCAAAAGATTTTGGCAAAAGCTGCTTAAATCTATGGAGGTGTTCTTCTTCTCATCTTCTTTCCTAAGCACGCTGCCCATTTATAATTATCCTTAACATTTAGATAATAAAGAAAGTTTCAAATGAATGAAGAAAAATTAACTGCCTCAATAGAAAAAGTAAGTTTATTCGAACAAGTTTTACTGTCGATGCATTTGCACCGGCTTGTCAATATACAAGATCTCTCAATTTATCTCGGAATGTCAACGACCTACATTAGAGAGCTTGTAAAAATCGAAGCTTTCTCTAAGCCTATATAAGAGGACGGTACTTAAAATGGGATCTTGTTGAAATTGACCGTTATATTGAAACAAAAAACAGAAAGAGATTCGGTAGAATTGTCCTAAAAGCGTTCTCAATTACGCACCTCATCATAGATGAAATGAAAAGAAAATGTAAAACGTTAGTTAAAGAAGTAAAGCAGATCTTAGCGAGATCTGTTATGAAAGCTTATTAGATTTAAAATATGATTCATCTCCTCGTCTGTAAAGACGAGGAGGGGGAGGGGTGCTAAAAAGGTGCTTTAAAAAAGCAGTAATGATTCGTACTTTAGTATCATCTTAGTGCTATCTGATAGCGTGATGATGGGGTTTTAAAAGGTGATTAATTTTGTTTGATTTTTAACAAATTGTTGAAAATAAAGAAATTTTTCATGAAATGGTGCGGACGGCGGGACTTGAACCCGCAAGGTCTTCGACCGGCAGATTTTAAGTCTGCTATGTTTACCGTTTTCAT
>NZ_JBHIQG010000679.1:0-810 GCF_042196425.1 Bartonella sp. AD328YNZD
CGCCTTGATGATCATCAATATGCTGAAGTTAATGCGCCACAAGTTCTCGATAGGTCACTTTGGGAAATATCTGGCCATTGGGGCTGGTATAAGGAGAACATGTTCAAAGCAATTCCAGCAGTAGAAAATTCAGATCATAGGAATGTTTATGCTCTTAAACCAATGAATTGCCCTGGTCATGTGCAAATTTTTAAACATGGTTTAAAATCTTATCGTGATTTGCCTATTAGACTTGCTGAATTTGGACTTGTTCATCGTTATGAGCCTTCAGGCTCTTTACATGGTCTTATGCGTGTGCGTGGTTTTACACAAGATGATGCGCATATTTTTTGTACTGATGAACAATTAGCCGATGAATGTCTCAGTATTAATGATCTTATTTTATCAACTTATGCTGATTTTGGTTTTAAAGAAATCAGTCTTAAGCTTTCAACACGTCCAGAAAAACGAGTTGGATCTGATGCATTATGGGATCACGCAGAAAGTATCATGGAATCTGTCCTTAAAACGATTGAAACAAAATTTGCAGGACAAATCAAAACAAGCATCCTTCCAGGTGAAGGAGCATTTTATGGTCCAAAATTTGAATATACATTAAAGGATGCTATCGGTCGTGAATGGCAATGTGGAACAACACAAATAGACTTTAATCTCCCTGAACGTTTTGGTGCATTCTATATTGATAAAGATTCAGAAAAACGTCAACCTGTTATGATCCACCGTGCTATTTTTGGATCAATGGAGCGTTTCCTTGGTATATTAATCGAAAACTTTGCTGGACATATGCCACTTTGGCTTGCTCCTGAACAA
>NZ_JBHIQG010000680.1:0-807 GCF_042196425.1 Bartonella sp. AD328YNZD
TGGAGAAAGGTTCCGGCTTTTTATAAAACACTTTGCGAAACAACAACAATGACACAACTGGCTTTACGTTTGCTTATTCTGAAAGGCGTTCGTACTTTTCCTTTATGTCATATCCATAAAGATCAAGTTGATGGCGATATCTGGACTATTCCTGCTGAGAATATGAAAGGAAAGCGTGATACCACAACAGAGTTTCGCGTGCCTTTATCATCAGAAGCATTAGAAATTTTAAAACAAGCGCGCCTTTTATCACGCAATGATTTCTTCTTTTCTGCAACAGGTCGCGGTCCCCTCGCGCATAGGTGTATGGCTCAATATATGAAACGTATTGGACTTGAAGCCTGCCCGCATGGTTTTCGCTCTAGTTTACGCAATTGGCTTGCTGAAACAACCGATGCCCCCTATGAGGTCGCTGAAACTATTTTAGCTCATACGGTCGGCGGTAAAGTAGAACGTGCCTATCGTCGTACTGACTATTTAGAACAGCGCCGCGTTTATATGGATAAATGGGCGGCTTATGTCACTGGTCAATCTTAAGATATGGGGTGAATAACCCCATGATCTGTGGATAACTTTCTCTCTCTCCTCTCTCATTCGCTCTCAATTAGACTCATAATTTATCACATTAGAATTTATATGATAAAATATTGTTTTTTATAAAATAAATACCTTCAAAAATAAACCAAAATGTGCTTAATAAATAGGCATGATTTGTTTCTATTTTTTAAGAATGAAAGGATTTTAGAATGACAGAAAATGATATTCTTTTAACAGACCGTGAAAGTGCAAAATTGCTTCATATGAGTG
>NZ_JBHIQG010000681.1:0-804 GCF_042196425.1 Bartonella sp. AD328YNZD
ATGCTTGCGGAAGGTCTTCTTAAGGGAGTGGATGGAAAAATTCGTTGCGCATGGGCCGGAACTGATCCACTTTATTGTGCTTATCATGATAATGAATGGGGAAAGCCTGTTGTAGAGGATATTTGTTTGTTTGAAAAAATTTGTCTTGAAGGTTTTCAAGCTGGACTTTCTTGGTTGACAATTTTAAAAAAACGCTCTTCTTTTCGCATTGCATTTGATCATTTTGACTTTGAAAAAATTGCTCATTATGATGAGTTAAAGGTGCAAATGTTGATGCAGAACAAAGATATTGTTCGCCATCAAGGAAAAATTCGATCAGTACTTAATAATGCACTTAGAGCACAAGAAATTATAACAGAGTGGGGGAGCTTGACCCACTATTTTTGGTCTTTTCAGCCACCACAATCAGAATATTATGAAAAGATAGACTTTCAAACACTGTCGGCTCATCCCATAACACCTGCTTCTCTTCGTCTTTCTCAAGATTTAAAGAAACGTGGTTGGACATTTATTGGTCCAACGATTTGTTATGCTTTTATGCAGTCCGTAGGGATTGTCAATGATCATCTTGAAGGATGTTTTTGTCGATAAATTGGTAAAGTCGCGTTCGTGAAAGCAATGATCAATAGGCTAATAATTGAATTATTTAATAAATGTACAGATTATGCACTCCACTGTATAAGATAATTGAAATATACAAACTTATACAAGATTGATGATTTTTTACGGTTGTTGGCAATCAAAACGACAAAGCGATAATTTTGAAGATGAAAAAACAGATGCAAAAAGAAGTGATATCTAATT
>NZ_JBHIQG010000682.1:0-800 GCF_042196425.1 Bartonella sp. AD328YNZD
AGATGGTCAAAGAATTCGTATCATGGCTAATGTCAACTACGCAAATCAGGTTCCTGTTGCGCTTGATTTGGGGGCTGAAGGTGTTGGACTTATGCGCACGGAATTTTTGTTTTTAGAGAATCCATATATTCCGGATGAAGAGCTACAATTTAATATATATCGGGCGATGATTACAGCTGTAGGAGATAAGCCATTAATTATTCGTGCACTTGATATTGGTGGAGATAAACAGGTTACGCATTTACATTTATCTAAAGAGGACAATCCTTTTTTAGGTGTTCGAGGAACGCGGCTTTTGTTACGTCGACGTGATCTTTTGGTGCCTCAATTACGTGCTTTATATCGAGCAGCAAAAGAGGGTGGAGATCTATGGATTGTGTTTCCGATGGTCATGTCTGTTTCAGAGATTGTTGCTCTAAAAAAGATTGCAGAGGAAATCCGCAACGATATTGATGCACCAAAATTAAAACTTGGTATTATGATCGAAGTTCCAGCAGCGGCCATTATGGCAGATGTATTGAGCGCCCATGTTGATTTTTTTTCAATTGGAACCAATGACCTAACACAGTATACAATGGCTGTTGATCGGCAAAATCCGTACCTTGTGTCTGAAGCTGATAGCCTTGATCCAGCAGTTTTGCGTATGATTTATCAGACTATTCAGGGAGCTGCACAAAATAAGTGTTGGGTTAGTGTATGTGGTGGTATGGCTGGAGATCCTTTTGGTGCAATGATTTTGACTGGATTGGGAATTAATGAGCTTTCTATGATATCTTGCGATATTTCTCCAGTAAAGGCGT